>JBGUMY010000203.1:0-4954 GCA_045117095.1 Bacteroidaceae bacterium
TCAGAATGGGGAGGGAGCAGCGGTGGCGGTCTAAAGCCACAGGAACCAACTGATCCAGTAACATCGCTCACTCTTTCACAGACAAAAATGACATTGGAAGGTGGAGAGCGCGTGCGGTTGGTGGCAACGGTTAACCAACGTGCTCGCAATAAGCGCATCATCTGGACAGCTGTCAATGACGATATCGCCAGTGTGGATGCGAATGGTACAGTGATGGGACTTACTGTTGGCACCACCACCATCATAGCTACTGCAGCTGGCAATACCAGCCTGCAACAGAAATGCAAAGTTACCGTCACCAGCAACTATATCCCGCCTGTATCTAGCTATATACTGCCTTGGGGGCGGGAAAAGGGATGGATTATGAAATATCAAAAGGTGGATTACAACATGGAACCTGGAGATATCAGTTGGACAAAGTCTGGATTCAACGACAGCGCATGGCCAACGCTAACTGGACCAATGGGAAATAGTGGCGAGAGGAACTACGAATGGGAAGGCGATTATAACGGCTTTAATTTGCGATGCACGTTCGATATGCCTGTAGTCAGCAATGATGCCACATACACTTTCTATGCCATACATGACGATGATTTATGGGTCTATTTGAACGGAGAACTCATCACACATTTTGAGGGATGGAGCGACTGGCAGGAACGAGCTGTAAACATTCCTGCTTCGAAATTCGTCAGGGGGACAAACCAACTGGCATTGAGAGTAATGCAAGGCAGTGGCGGATCGTACCTCGACTATGCCCTTTACCAAAAATCTCCACGTAAGGCTACTTCGTTCACATTGCCCAACGTGCCCTTCGAATTCTTCTATAGCGCTAAGGACTACGACGAAAGTGACCCAAGCATTCCTAACCAACCCAATGCCAATCTGGCAGGAGCGTCACTGACGTTCACGGAAAATCTTCCACAGAAGATAGGTGACATGCTGCGCATCACAGAACGCTGCGAGGGATTCATTGATTGTTGGGAAAAAGGCAGCGCCGAATCGGGTGCTCACTTCTACCGAGAAGGGGAGGAGTGTCTCACTTTGGTGGCAAAGCTGACGCCACGCTTGAATACGAATAATGTTTGTGATTTCATCACCAACCGAAGTGGGGGGTATAATTATATGTGGCGCATTGGCGACCATAATTCAATGTTTCTTCATACAGGAGATGGCTATAATGACAATCGTGCCCTTCCACTCAGCAGTGAACAGCCACAGGTGTTGGCAGTCCGTGTAGATGGTAAAAATGATTATATTCTGCTACAAAACCTCACGACTCGCGAACAATTACGTGTGGACGGCGTACATTGGGGTGGTGGAGATAATGTGTTCAAGATTTTCTATAATGATGGCGGCGAATATTTCTTGGGGGATTTTTATTGGATGTACTATTCCTTCGAGTACCTCACAGACAGCGAATTGGAAAAATTTTTGACCATCGGCGAAGCTACCAAGGCCGAATTGGAATGGCCACTGAGGGAAGGTTGGAACTGGGTTTCTCACAATCTTGCTGATGGAGTAAATCCATGGGAAGTGCTGGGTGAGAATGTGATGGAGGCAAAGAGCCAAACGAAGGGACTGATGCGAGACAGTAAATATGGAATGGTAGGTAACTTGATAGAAATGCTGCCTACAGAATCGTATAAAGTGAAAGTATCATCAACAGGGAATCCTTGCCATTTGTCAGGCTATCTGTTCAACACCAGCACTCACGCAGTTGGACTAAAGAAGGGTTGGAACTGGATGGGCTGTCCGATTGCTGAGCCGATGGACATCAACTATGCTCTAATCGATTATGCCGCTGAAGAAGGCGATTTTATCGTTGCACAAGAAGGCTTTGCACAGTATCACGACCAAGAATGGTTTGGAACGATAGACCAACTTATTCCTGGAAAAGGTTATATGTACAAGTCTGGCAAAGATGGAGAGATTTTCTTCCCAAAGAAAGCTGCTCAGGTGAAGACACGCTTACAAAAGGGAAACAAAAGAGGGACAGAAGATTGTCCATGGACTTGTGACCTCTATTTATACCCCAACATCATGCCTACCACTATAAAACTATACAACGATGGAGTTGAAGAGAACTTGAACAACCATTTCGTTGCCGCTTTCTGTGGTGACGAATGTCGTGGTGTGGGTAAGATTGTGAAGGGTGTAGTCATGATGAATGTGTGTGGCGAGGGAAATGAAATTATCACGTTCAAGGCCATCAACAAGAACACGGGCATTGTGATGAACATCAAGGAGAGCGTTCCCTTCACAGGTGATGTGCTGGGTACTTACACTGAACCCTTTCAACTGAATCTTGATGGAGAATCATCCACAGGCATTGAGACAGTTCAAAGTTCACAGTTGATAGTTGACGGTGATACCATCTACAATTTGGCAGGTCAGCGCATGGCGATGGATCAGAAGATATTGTCAAAGGGTGTTTACATCATTCGTGTGAAGAATGGTAAGGCAAAGAAAGTGCTGATTAAGTGAGAATAAGGGATCAAGCTTGCTTGGAGTCTTTGTCCTTGATAAGACTCTGCACCTTATATTGGTAAATCCGTTCGCCACTATGGAATGTTGCCATACATGATATTTTTAGGCGACAAATCTACACATAAATGATGAATGGATGAAAGATTTGCAGAAAAAACACAAACAAAACGAATGGATTGCGCGATTTGTATTATCTTTGTCCCCAAATTAGAAAGCGTATGCGTACATATTTTGCAAGAATGGTGGCCATCGGCATGATGCTTATGTGTGCCGCTGTGGGGTTCGGCCAGGAAGAGGTGGAACAGGAGACGGTGATGGAAACGCTGTCTATCGTTGACTCGCTGAAAGCCGTGAATGATTCCATTGTAGGGGAACTGAATCACCAGATTCAGGAACTGAAACTGCAAGGCATCATGATGCAGGAGCAGTTGGAACGGACGGGCAAGAGCGCGAAGGAGGATTCACTGCGGCAGGCTGAACGCAAGGCTCGTGTGGATTCGCTGAGGAGCGTGACACCTGGAGCGCCATTGATTATCGATGGTGACACGCTGTTGGTGATTTATGCCCGTAAAGGCGGTATGCGGCCTGAGGCACGCGTGAGTGCTACGAAAAGCAAGGTGATGGAAGTAGGCAAGCGACTGACGATGTTTGTTGATTCCATCTATGTGTTTGACAGCGAGGTGTCCTCGGATGTGATGGTGGGCGAGGATGTCATTCTGAGCGTGACCGACCTCGATGCCTTGTGGATGGGTATGGAACGCATGGAATTGGCTGAGACCTATCGAGCAGCCATTAGCAAGAAAGTGAAGGAGTTGCACGAGACATACGGTTTGCAACAGAAATTGCAGAGCGTGGGTTGGGTGGTACTCATCATCGCTGTGCAGGTACTGCTCATCTGGCTCATCGTGTGGCTGTTCCGTCGATGGAAATTCAGCATCACAAGGAAACTGCTTCGCAGAATCAAGTCGGTCAGCATTAAAGATTATCCTCTACTCGACACGCATCGGTTGGGCATCTCCATCATCTTCGTACTTAATTTGGCACGGCTGCTGCTCATCTTAGAAGTAGTGCTGGTGGGTGTCACATTCATGTTCTCCTTCTTCCCTGAAACGAAAGCTTATACCTACAAAGTATTGAGTTTCATCTGGAATCCACTTAGCGACATTCTGAAAGCGGTGGTGGTCTATCTGCCAGACCTCTTCAAGATTGTGGTCATCATCATCTGCTTCCACTATCTGATGAAGGCTATTCACTACTTTGCTGATGAGATTGCCAATGGACGTTTGAAGATCAATGGGTTCTATGCCGATTGGGCACTGCCAACCTATACGATCCTGCGCGTGCTGCTCTATTCCTTCATGTTCGTGATGATATGGCCGTTACTGCCCAATTCCGATTCGGAAATCTTCCAAGGCGTATCTGTGTTCATCGGTGTGGTGGTTTCGTTAGGTTCCACATCCGTGGTAGGCAATGTGATGGCAGGGTTAGTGATGACCTATATGCGTCCTTTCCGTCTGGGCGATTACATCCGCTATGGCGACACTGAAGGTGAGGTGGTGGAAAAGAGTATGCTTGTCACCCGCATCCGTACCCGCAAGAATGAGATTGTGACAATTCCTAACTCGAACATGATGAGTTCGCAGACTTCCAATTATACCCTGTCGGCACAACAATATGGTGTCATCGTCCACACGAAAATCACGATTGGCTATGATGAGCCTTGGCAAAAGATTGAGCGCCTCTTGCTGGAAGCGGCCGACAAGACCGATGGCATCAAGAAGCACCCTAAACCTTTTGTCCGCATCACCACCTTGGATGATTTTTATGTGGAATATGAAATCAACGGCTGCACGGAACGTGCCAAAACTTTGCCTGCGGTCTATTCAACCCTTCACCAAAACATCCTCGACACGATGCATGGGGCAGGCGTGGAAATCATGTCACCTCATATTCAGGCAAGAAGGGATAATTTGCCTGTACAGATACCTAAAAGTGAAAAGTAAATCACTTTTTACTTAAAATGCTTCTCAAGCATTTTGTATTCTTTCTTCGTCAGTCGCATGAAGCTGCCATGCTGGGGAGCGGTGACACCCTGAATATCGACGGGGTCATGGAAACCTTTGAGATATTCGTCAGTCTGACAGATGCGATAATGCTTGGGACGGTCGCTATATTGGATGTACGCCACTCGCCAACCTTTCTCACCAATAATCTGGAAGGCGCTACTGCCCTCGCACTTTTTAGTGCCCTCGAAACTCACGAAATCATTCTCATCAGGTTCTGGCCAAGGGCCTGTGAGTTTGTCTGCCTTGGTCTGGAAGATACCAGGATGTCCCCCCTCCTTCTTGATGAGCATGTGATATTTGTGGTCGCTCTCGAGATAGTTGATATCGGCATCGATAGTGGCATAACCCCAATCGAAGAGCACACGAGGTTTGGTAAGTTTGGTGAAGGTCTTGTCGGCATA
>JBGUMY010000204.1:0-2784 GCA_045117095.1 Bacteroidaceae bacterium
TGTTGCTGGCGTTCAGCATTTGCCCGTTCCTGTTCAGCCTCTTTGGCTGCTGCTGTCGCTTTGTTCTCCGCTTCGTGGGCGGCACGGCTCTCCATCTCTGCACGGTGGGCATTCTGCGTGGCGAGCGTGGACTGTTCTTCCGCACGGTCACGTTGTTGGTCGGAGATGGACTTCTGCTGATAAGCGATATCCTCCATCTGCTGACTCACTCGTTTCACCACAGCGGCATCTCGCTCACCAGCACGCAAGCGTTCCACCTCGTCATTCAGTTCTGCCACCTCGCCCACCGACTGCTGCTTACCCATTTGGTAAGCTACAGCGGCAGCACCACCAACCACTAAAACCAGTGCGGCAGCGAATAAGATGTATTTTGTATATCCTTTCACTTTCTGCGAATTACTAACAGGGTTATATCGTCACTCTGCGGAGCTTCACCTGCAAATTCTTTTACGTGAGCATTGATGGTAGTCACAATTTCTTCGCTGGTCGTACCCTTCAGCTTTGCCAATGTCTCTTCCAAACGGGTCTCACCAAATTGATGATGGTCGATGTTCTCGGCCTCAGTCACTCCATCCGTGTACATCACCAGTGCGTCGCCCTTTTCGAGTTGCAAACTTTCGTTCTTGAAAGGTATTCCTTCCACAGCGCCTAACACCAGGTTGCACTCAGACTTCAGCATTTCCACGCTTCCATCAGCATGCAGGATATATGGAGGATTGTGACCCGCATTGGTGAAGTCTATCATGCCTGTATTGAAATCGTAGATGCCATAGAAAACCGTTACGAACATCGAATCCACACTCTCGTCACATAGCATGTCGTTTACCGTGCTGATGCACTCGTTCGAAGGCAGTCCCCTGATTCCTGTAGCCTTGATGAGCGTACGGCTTACCGCCATAAAGATAGCAGCGGGCACACCTTTACCACTGACGTCTGCCATCGTGAAGCCCATGCGATGGTCATCGATGGGGAAGAAGTCATAGAAGTCACCTCCCACATCTTTGGCAGCCACCATGCTGGCATAGATATCCACAGAGTCAGCAGCATCCAACTTCAGTTTGAACGTGCGTGGCAAGATGGCATGCTGAATCTCACGTGCCACCGTCAGGTCGCTCTGGATGTCCACCAACTGATTATGTTCCTTCTGCGCACTACGGATAAATTCAATCTGTTCCACAGCCTTGTTGATGGTCAGTTGCAGGTCATCGAGATCTATTGGCTTTGTGGCAAAGTCGAACGCACCATTGTTCATGGCATGACGAATGTTGTCCATGTCACCATAGGCACTCACCATGATGCACTTCAATGATGGATTGCGCATCTCGTTGATTTTCGTCAACAATGTCAATCCATCCATCTCTGGCATGTTGATGTCGGAGAGGATAATGTCAATGTCGGGGTGTTTCAAAAGCATTTGGAGTGCTTCCAAACCATTGTGGGCAAAGAAGAACTCGTATTCTCCCTTTCTGATCTTTCTTCTGAAGTATTGAGTCAAAAGCAACTCAAGGTCAACCTCGTCATCTACGCTAAGAATTTTTACAGCCATTTACATACAAAGTTTTTAAGTTTCGTGTGCAAAGTTAGTTATTTTTATGGAAAAGTGACATAAAAAACATAAAATCTTAGTTTCACGTATTATTTTTGACATAAAACCCCTATCTTTGTGGCCAAAATTCAGAAAAATTAGTCATGAAACGATTTCATCTGCTGTTAATGGCATTTGCCACCCTAATTCTTTTCTCATGCGAAGAAAAGAAAAAGAACGAACCGCCTACACCCAAGGTGGAGGTGAGGCCTTTGGAAGAGATACCAGGCATCTTTGAGGCACATGGCACTATTGGAGATGGTTCTACCATGAATGTCATAGAGTTCATCAACGACGATGGTGACACACTTTACATCACCAAGAACGCACAAGCGGTGATGGGTGGACTGATTGTGGGCAATGAAATGGAGGTGATTTACAATGTTAGCAAGGAAGATATCATCGCCTCTGTGGCAGTCAATCTCACCACACTCCAGCATTTGTGGACTCAGAAAGGTGCAGATGGACGTGAACAGAGTCTTGAACTTGACGAGGGTGGACGTGCCGCCACTTATAATATGGCCGTCGACTATGATGCTTGGGAGGTGAAAGATGGTCTCCTGTTGCTTCATTCCCCCAAGAAGGTGGGTGATGAATCTCCAGCTGTGGTCGATTCGTTCGAGATACTTCAACTCACCACCGACAGCCTTGTGCTTATGCATGGTAACCTGATGACGGAGTTCAAACGCTACAACTAATACATTATTAATAATAACAACTAATTATACCTATTCACATTATGAGAAGAATCATCCTGTTGGTGGCTCTTGCTGGGATGTGCATGAGCACTTTCGCAGCTGGCAAGGAAAAGCAGAAGACTGACCGCGAAGTTTGGGTGGATATTATGTATCAGATGGCCGAACCCGTGATGAAGAATATGGCTGAAGGCAAACTTCAGCAAGTGATGGACACGACTGGCGGCAACAAAAACTTGGAACTCTCTCCCACTTGGGACAATCGTGACAAGAAGGTGGCCTATATGGAAGCCTTTGGTCGCCTCCTTGCAGGCTTGGCTCCTTGGCTCAACCTGCCTGATGATGACACTCCTGAGAGTGCCAAGCGTAAGCAACTGAGAGAATGGACGCGCAAGGCCATCATCAATGCTGTTGACCCCAACTCGCCCGATCGCCTCGGTTGGGAGAACGGAGGTCAGACTCTTGTGGATGGTGCTTATGTGGTCGAAGGACTTTACCGTGGCT
>JBGUMY010000205.1:0-3108 GCA_045117095.1 Bacteroidaceae bacterium
AGGGCACCAATCCAAAGTTCGATGTCGGGATTGACAGGATTCTTCACAAACACAGGCACATCAACACCTTTCAGAGCGTCGGCCAATGCCTGCACGGCAAAGGGGTTGGCAGTAGTGCGCGCACCTACCCAGAGAATATCCATGTCGTACTTGAGCGCCAGTTCCACATGCTCCGGCGTGGCCACCTCGGTGGCGATAAGCATGTGGGTCTCATCCTTCACCTGTTTCATCCAAGGCAGTGCCTTCTCGCCGTGACCCTCGAAGCCTCCGGGTTTGGTACGTGGTTTCCAAACTCCGGCACGGAAATTGTGACAGCCTTTCATGGCCAGTTCACGTGCGGTTTGCATCACTTGCTCCTCTGTCTCGGCGGAGCATGGGCCGGCAATCACGAACGGACGCTCGTTGTCGCTCGGCAAATTCAACGGTTGTAAATCTAATTCCATCTTAGTGAAAATTGAAGAATTGAAGTTCTCTTTTCTACAATTCTTTTGGGTTTATCTTTTGTTTTCTTTATCGTGTTTACTAATGTTCCAAGAATGATTCGCAAGCTGTATGGCACTTCACTTCTTCAATCCCTCAATTCTACGAAGTGCTTCCTGCATCTTTTCGTCCTTGGCACAAAGGCTGATACGGATGTAACGCTTACCGTTCGAGCCAAAGATGAAGCCCGGGGTGATAAAGACACGAGCCTCGTGCAGCACCTTCTCCGTCAGGTCTTCCACATCGGCGATGCTGTCGGGAATGCGTCCCCACAGGAACATGCCCTGCTGCGTGGGGTCGAAAGTGCAGCCCAGCGTGGTCATGATTTGCTCAGCAATCTTGCGACGCGATGCATAAGTGTCGATATTGGCTTGCGTGTGCCATGCATCGGAATTGTCGAGTGCTTGTGCCGCCGCCAATTGCATCGGACGGAAAGTACCAGAGTCGATATTGCTCTTGATCTTCAGAATCCACTGAACAAAGGTACTGTTGGTGGCGAGCATGCCGACACGCCAGCCTGGCATATTGTGGCTCTTCGACATCGAGTTGAATTCGATGCAGCAGTCCTTGGCGCCCTCCACCTGCAGGATGCTCAGATGCTCGTCACGATTCAGAATGAAGGAGTAAGGGTTGTCGTTCACCACCACGATGTTGTGCTTCTTGGCGAATGCCACAATCTTCTCATACAGTTCGCGAGTGGCACGACCGCCCGTCGGCATGTTGGGATAGTTCGTCCACATCAACTTGAAAGGATTGCCCGTCTTGTTACTATTGACGATTTGCTCCAATTGCTCGAAATCTGGCTGCCAGCCATTGCTCTCCATCAGGTCGTAGTTCACGATTTCCTGTCCGAGGATTTTGCTCAGCGACGTATAGGTGGGATAGCCAGGATTTGGCACCAACACCTTGTCGCCAGGGTTGCACAAGGCGAGTGTCACATGGAGAATACCTTCCTTGCTACCGATGAGTGGCTGAATCTCGGTGGCAGGGTCGAGTTCCACACCATACCATCTTTTGTAGAAGCCAGCCATTGCTTTGCGCAGTTCGGGGATGCCGACCGTGGGCTGATAGCCATGCACATCGGGACGTTTGGCGTTTTCGCAGAGCACGTCAATGGTTTCAGGACTGGGAGGCATGTCGGGCGAACCGATGGCCAGTGAGATGATGTCCTTTCCCTCGGCATTCAACTTCGCCACCTCCTTGAGTTTTCTCGAAAAGTAGTACTCGCTCACGAGCGACAGACGCTCAGCGGGTTGTATCTTACATTGTTTGTCTTCCATCTTTATATTCTCCTAATATTTTGAAATCCTTGGTCAATGGTATGATTGCATCAATCGATTGGCGATAGCGGGTCAGGTCGTCGTAGAGCACATCCACATAGAACAGATATTCCCACTCTTTCCCGATGATGGGCAACGACTGAATCTTTGTCAGGTTGATGTGGTAGAACGAAAGGATGGCAAGCACGTGGCTCAGCGAACCTTCCTCATGAGGCAATGAGAACACGATGCTGGCCTTGTTCGCCTCGGTCAGCGGACGAAGCAAGTCGGCTTTGTTGGGGTTCGACACCACCAAGAAGCGTGTGAAGTTGTGCTTGTTGTCCTCGATGTGATCTTCCAGCACCTTCAGTCCATAGAGCTTTGCTGCCTCGGCATGACAGATGGCGGCACAACCACGCTTGTTCTCCTCGCCAATCATCTTCGCACTACCTGCCGTGTCCTCTGCCTCCACATGCTTGATTTGCGGATGCTTCTCGAGGAAGTGGCGGCACTGCATCAGCGCCACAGGGTGTGAGTGGATCTCCGTGATGGTATCCCAGTCATCCTCGGGCAGGCAGCAGATGCAGTGGGTAATGTGCAGTTTGTGTTCGCCCACGATGGTGGCACCCGAATCGCGCAGCAACTCGTAGTTGTGCAGCAGCGAACCCGCGATGGTGTTCTCGATGGCCAGCATGCCGATGGTGGTCGGGTCTTGCTTCATCGACTCGAACACTTCCTCGAACGTCGAGCAGCATACCAATTGCATCTGCTGACCCTCGAAGTAGAGATGGGCAGCAATGTCGTGGAATGACCCTATCAAACCTTGTATCGCAATCTTTCTCATATATATATTATATAATGTATAAGCCCCACTCATCAGAGCGGGGCCGTATTGTTATTCTCTATGTATCTTTCTCATGACTGATTGAACACACACAACTACCCGCTCTTACTTCTTGCTAAAGTAAAAGTAAAAATAGTAATATGTGTTAAACAATGATTTCATCTTGTCTCTCTTTCTGAAACTGGTGCAAAAGTACGCACTTTTCCTGAAATGACCAACATTTTTCCAGAAAAAATGCTCTTTAGACAGAAAAAGTGCTCTTTTATCGGGGAATATACAACAATTTGCATCATCTTGTCAGGAAAAATGCTTACCTTTGTAACGTGTTTCGAAAAGGCACGTTTATTCTACTATACTTCATAAATATGGAATTGAAAGAGAGAAACTGGAAACTGGGAGAGGTGGTCATCCTGCCCAGAACAAGTGAGCCGATACGGAAAAGCGGTCAGAAAGCGTATGAGCACATGACGTGTTCCAAATATGTGTGTGTGCGTGAAGCCGCTGATGGTCAGCTCGGCATTTTGG
>JBGUMY010000206.1:0-2722 GCA_045117095.1 Bacteroidaceae bacterium
AGTTTCCAGTTGACCACCTTATTTGAAGAATTTGTCCAGTTTTCTGAGTGTATTGCCTGTGCAGAAGACCACCACCTTGTCGCCTGCTTGCAGTTGGGTGGAGCCACTCACCAGCATGGAAACGCCTTCGCGTGACATGCCACCGATGTTGACACCATAAGGGAAGGATAGTTCCATCACCTTCTTCTTGGTGACTTTTGACCCTGGCTTGACCACAAACTCTGCCACGTCAGCGTTGCCGATAGTCAGCATCTTCACATTATCTACATCACCTTTCAGCAGCATCCGATAGATGTGGCTGGCCGCAATCATCTTCTTGTTGATGATGGTGCCGATGTCCAGTTCGTCTGCCATATCAAAATAGTCGAGGTTCTCCACCTGAGCGATGGTCTTACGGATGCCCCTACGCCGTGCTGCCACACAAGCCAGAATGTTCTGTTGATCATTATCTGTCAAGGCAATCAAGGCTTCCATGCTGCCATACCCCTCGTCGTTCAGCAAATCTACATCATAGCCCTCGCCTTCGAGAATCATCGTTTTGGGTGCCACTAACGATTGCAATTCCTCTGTACGCTTGGGGTCAGGTTCGATAATCTTTACGGAATCGTGAATGTCGGTCAGTTTCCAACTGGCACGCACAGACAGTTTTCCTCCTCCGATAATGACACTGTTCTTGACTGCTGGATAGTCATCCTTGCCTGTCAGATGACGAAGGGTGTATAGATTATCTTTAGTTGTCATGAAGAATACGAGGTCGCGAGGCAAAATCTTCTCATCACCATTCGGGCTGATGGTCTCGCCGTCACGTTTGATGGCCACTACGTGGAAGTTATGGCCATGCTTCATACCAATCTCCTTCAGGGTATGTCCCACCAACTGGTTGTCCTTATTACTGATTTCCTTCTCGAAGAAAGGGTGTGCATCGTGCATCTTCACGCTCAGCAAAAGCAGGTCGCCGTTGTTGAACTCCCACATCTGCCTCACCCAACTGTAGCGTGAACTTGCCTTGATATCATCTGCAGCCAATAGTTCAGGATAGATGAGCGACTCGATGCCCATGTTCTTGAACAGTTTCAGGTTCTCAGGCTTCATGTATTCGTAGTTGTCCACACGTGCCACCGTCTTCTTGGCACCCATTTGCTTAGCCAACATGGCACACGTCAGGTTTTCACTCTGATTGGGAGTAACCGCAATGACGAGGTCGGCTTTGCCCACCTCGGCGTCCTGCAAACCCTCAATGGAGGTTGGCAACCTCAGTAGCGTCATGATGTCCAACTCGTTGGTCAATCGGATGAGATTCTTCTCCTTCGAGTCAATCAGCACCACATCCTGATTGTCAGTTGACAGCATGCGCGCCAGATAAGTGCCCACAGCACCTGCACCTGCAATGACTATCTTCATGTTTTATTTATAGTTTACTCAACACCTCAGCGATGCCTTCCGCATCTATCCCACATTGTTTGCGAAGTTCTGCTACGGTACCATGCATCACGAAACGGTCAGGAATGCCAATACGTGTCACTTCCACCTCATACCCATGGTCGGAAAAGAACTCAAGTACGGCACTGCCCAATCCTCCTGTGATGACACCGTCTTCCACTGTCACTACCTTTTTGAAACGCTTGCCCACTTCATGCAAGATGTCCTCATCAATAGGCTTCAGAAAGCGCATGTCGTAGTGAGCGAATCGCATGGCAGCCGATGCGTTCTCATTCAATGCCCTCAGTTCTGCGATAGAGATGGCCTTTTCCGCCTCTACCCCAATGGGGCCGATGCTCAACACGGCGATTTTTTCACCATCTTTCAACTTTCGGCCCTTGCCCACAGGTAGTTCCTCCAATTCGCATTGCCAATCGATTGTATTGCCTCGCCCTCTGGGATAGCGGATGACGAACACACCCTTATTGGGCAATTGTGCCGTGTACATCAGGTTTCTTAGTTCCGCTTCGTTATAAGGCGAAGCGATGGTCAGATTAGGAATAGGACGCAGAAAAGCCATATCAAAAGCGCCATGGTGGGTGGAACCATCCTCACCGACCAATCCTGCACGGTCAAGACACAACACCATATTGAGCCGCATTGTGGCCGCATCGTGGATGATATTGTCGTAGGCTCGTTGCATGAACGACGAATAAATGTTGCAGAAGGGCATCATGCCATCTTTTGCCAATCCTCCTGAGAATGTCACCGCATGCCCTTCGGCAATACCCACATCGAACACTCGGTTGGGCATTGCATTCATCATGATGTTCATCGAGCAGCCCGTAGGCATCGCAGGTGTCACGCCCACAATCTTGGGATTTTTCTGAGCCAATTCGAGGAGCGTCTTGCCGAACACATCCTGGAATTTGGGAGGACGGGGTTTATCATCGTTTTGGGTGATGCGTTCGCCCGTGTCTGGGTCAAACTTGCCAGGAGCGTGCCAGATGGTCGCATCTTCCTCTGCTGGTGCATAGCCATAACCCTTGGTGGTGTGGATATAGAGCAACTTGGGTCCCTTCATCTCCTTGATGACTTGCAGAACACGCACCAGTTCCACCACGTTGTTACCCTCGGCAGGACCAAAATAACGGATGTCCATGCCCTCGAAGATGTTCTTCTGACGTGACAGCACCGACTTCAAACTGTTGTTGAAACGGATGAGCCCTCTACGACGTTTTTCGTTCAGGATGCCCCAGCCAAATAATTTCCTTGAAACCTTATACCTTATATTATTATAAGT
>JBGUMY010000207.1:0-4819 GCA_045117095.1 Bacteroidaceae bacterium
ATTGAACCTGTAGTGGCTGGAGATTCCGCAGATAGAGGGCAAGACGGCAAAATTAGTCCGCATGACTATTAGTTGCGGATTTTAGGATAAAATCATCAAGTCGTGCCAATAGAGACACTTTTATGCATCAATCTATCATCTTGGCTTTTTCACACAAAAAAGGCGCGAGCCCTTCTTATGCGTTCACCGAGGCAAGCCTAGGAATGTAGCCTCAACCCGTGTTAAGAATATGCTCACGCCGCTATCGCGACACGAGCATCAACTATCCTTACACGGATGAAGGGCATCCCCATGCGGAGAAGCCAACTATCATTTTGATTCGTTATTATTACGCTGATGAAAGTTTCCTAGGCTTTTCAGGTGAACACAAAACAATAGTCAATGCTTGTTATTAATTCCACAATGTCACACCGGCACCTCCGCCGAGGCAAACGCCGATGATTGTTGCAAAAGTACGACAAAAGAATGTAATGACAAAGAGTTTTGAAAATAAATCGTGAAAAAAACATTAAAACCACCCCGAAAAGGGATGGCTTTGTGAAATTGGAGCAGGGGCGATACGGTCTTTTGGAACGGCTATCTATCATCCGTGAGATGTAGCCGCAGGGGAGCCATTGGAAGAACATAGGTCTTTCGCCATGGCATTCAGGGCGAGGCACATGTCACGGGTAAGGGGGATGCGGCGATTCTGGTGGGGCCATGGGGAAAGGATGAGGAAGCGACCCTCTGCACATGCCTCGTAGTATTGGTGGCCTGGATGGGAAAAATCGTTGAAGCCCCAAGGAGTAATGAAAATCAGTGGCTGATGGGCATTGAGGGTGGCACGCATCACGATCTGCTCTCCCTTGGAGATGGCGGGAGAAACCATGACATAGCCACTTTTCGACTTTGAAAGGCAATGGTCAACGGCATGTTGAATTTCCTCATCGGTAAGCCTTCTTGATAACTGTACTTGTTGCTTCTGAGGGTGATTTAGCAAGAAACGGTTACCGATAGCTGCATAGGTCTGCCCTCCGATGTTGACGTCAAAGCGTACACGGAAGAAGTCGGCATGGGCTTTGCGGATGGCCAACCGTCGAGGATTGTCGCGCAGGTATTCGAACCATCGTTCCAGTTCGCCTGCATTTTCCAAAATATGGTCGTTGAAGCCAGGGCTCCAGAGGAAGCCTTGGTGGCGGTATCCACCTTTCTCGTTTTGTCTTTGCCGCGACAATGTCGCCGCAGAGGGGCACATCTCTCTGAACACCTTGTTGGTGCCTGTCTTGAAGCCCTTGATGGCTTGGCTTATGTGCACTTCCATGTGCTGCTGAACGAAGAGGATGCCATGAATATGGTCGGGCATCACTTGTGTGGCCAACACCTTGATGTCAGGATAGTGATGCTCAATGGCCATCCAACTTTCGCGTACGCACAGCCCCAGTTCCGTCAGTTCTATGCATGGAGCATCTACTGCCCCTTGAGGTGCTTCTGCATTGCCTACAAGCTTCCCCAGAAGCGGCTTTCGACCCTCTACTGTCATGGTGATGAGATAGATACGTCTTGACTGGTAGTCGTGTCCCACCCGCCGTCTGTGCATCGAGGGTTTTGTCGGCCCTGCAAATGCCTTATGCTTTTCAAAAGTCTCTCTGTCCATAACCGATGGCAAAGGTAAAGAAATAACGGCAAAATATCAAACAAACTTCAAGATAGTTGTATTTTTTTTCATTACATTTTTGAATTTATGTGGATTTGTTGTATCTTTGCGGTCAAAAAGATTGTTAAACTAAAATCATAGTAATATGAAAAAGAATACTTTACCCAAAACCTCCTATAATAATATAGATATACAAACCGAGTGTGGTTGTCTGTCAGAAAACGAACTTAAAGTCTTGAAGTACATGAAAGACCAGGAACCGCACAGCACCCCTCCCAAAGGAATGGGTGATGATGTATTTTGTGTTGTTTGTGAAATGTTGGTGGATCGGAAATACATCAAAGAACTAAAGAACACAGATCCAGTTATGTCATGGGGTGAATCTCCAAGATATCATATCATGCCTAAAGGATATGAGGTGATTACGTTGTTAGAACAGGAGGAAAAAAGAAAGGAGGAAGAGGCGCAACAGAAGATTATTGAAGAAGAGAAAAAGTTGGATTCCATCATTACTGATGAAGAATTGAGCATGCTCTATGCTGAGGTGGTGAGTAAACATCCGTATTTTCTGAATTCAAGATGGTCTGATAAATATTGGGATGAGACAAAAGAATACCTGAGGAAGCTTTTTTGTCAAAGACAATCACCGATGTTCGTATATACAATAGCTAACGAGTTGGATGTTAAGAACACTTACAGCCGAGTATTTCAAAACTACGGCTCGGTAGATGATGGGGATAGAATTGCCTATAAATTATATATTGTTATTTACTACAAATACAAAGGTGACCCGACGTATGCCACCATGCTGGATGCACTTGCACCCAAAATGGGGCATCTCGGTTCTCATGGAAGATTGGAAGAAATCCATAAACGCTTAGACGCTGTAAGAGCAAAATATGGGGCTGAAAAGAAAAGCGGTTCGAATGAGAGTGAGGAAGTTCTCATACGGAAGTTGGCAGATGTAGAAAATCAATTGGCAAGGGCTAACGAAGAAAGAGCAAGACTTCAAGGATTGACGGCAGATGCAAATGAAGAGGTTTTGAGTGATGAAGACTTGCCGACTGCTGTGTTGAAACTTCGGATTGAATTATTGAATTTGTTGCTCGGCAAGGCGGGTTTTGACATAAAGCGTATCCAAGATGGACGGCTTGGCTCAACAATCATAGAGTTGTATCATCTGATATTAAATGAAGGGGCGGTCAGCTTGTTGAGAGCCAACATTGGCAAAGTTGTATATAAAAAGAAGCCTAAAGAAGTGGATGAAAAAGTAAAAGAGATTAATGAATTACTGGCTAAACTCGACAAAGAATGGAGCATGCAATTGTAATTTACCACTATAGAATATTGCCTGTGGTAAATTAATTTACTATACCCTCAAAGGGCTGTTTTTCAAAGTTTTTGTTCATATACGCAAAAACATTCTATTAGAAACGAGTACCTTTGCGACAAATTCCACTGCGGAGTTTGTCGCTTTTTTGTGTCGGAAAGTAAATAAATAAAACTCTCACATAGATAAATCGACGTAACTTTGTAGGAAAAAAATTGTAAATAATATAAAAATAGAAGAATATGACAAACAATCAACAAACGAAGTTCACCTTCTTTGGCAAGGGATACTTCAGCAAGAAGGAGGGTAAGTGGGTTCCCTCAACAACCCCACAGATGACGGTAGATGTGGCATGGACGGGCAGGTACATCATGTCGGAACGTGCAAAGTTCCAGACAGAGGAACTAAGGCGTATTATGGTGACTGCAACAGATCAGGAACTGCGAGATTATAAGTTACGCGAATTCGATGCAGTGGCTGGAGCAGGAACGTTCAGTTATGGCAATGCCAAGGGGCTTATCCTACGCTCAAAATACATCGTGATTGACATCGACGACCTTGACTCCACGAAGGAGGCTCGTGGCATCCAGCAAATGTTGGTGACAGACAAAGATGTGGAGACGGCATTGTGCTTTCTCTCTCCCAAAGGCAGAGGTGTTAAATGGTGGGTGGAGATTCCTGATTGGTGCCAAGATTTGACTTTTGCAGAGCAATATTCAGCATTGAGCCGTCACATAGGTTATGAATATGGTATTTTAGCCGATTCCACGTGTTCTAATGTGAATCGTTTGTGCTTCTTACCCTACGACCCTGAATGTTTTATTCATCCCCAATATTTAACCCAATAAAAAAGATTGTTTTATGAAGAATTTTACAGACCAAGAGAAGCTGGAGCTATATGCCCAGCAGATTCATGATTCGGGTGTTGACATCACCCCAGACCAGAAGAAAGAGTGGACAGAAATTGCCTACGCTTGTGCCTCACAGGGCGAGGGTGGACGTGAACCTTTCCATTTGATTTGTAGTAATTATTCCGGTTACTCGCATGAAGAGTGCGACCGCCACTATGACTATTGCCTGAAGACGAACAAGAACTGTGTCAGCATCGGGACGCTGGTGATGATTGCCAGGGATCATGGCCTTGAGCTTAAACTGCCCCGTGGTCGCCGTCCTAAAAGTCAGAAAGAGCAGGAAGAGGAACAGCGTAACAAGATGATTCTGATGACCGAATGGCTGAAAGAGCAGGGTGAATGGCGCTTCAATGTCTGGCGTCAGCGCCCTGAGGTGAAGGAACCCAACCAAGAATGGCGTCCTGTGCAGGACAGAGACCTGGACACGTTCTATTGCCGTCTGCATCAGCATGGACTTAAGGGGAGTCTGCAAGACATCAAGTCTCTGATTTACAGTAAGGATTTCAGTAAGGACTTTGATGCGTTCAACACTTGGTTGGATGGCTTGAAGCCTTGGAACCCTGACACCGATCCCGACTATTTGCGCGATTTCTACAACGGACACTTGGAATTCCAAGATCCGGAGAATGAAGAGTTTTACTACTCCATGTTCAAGAAGTGGCACGTGGGAATGGTGGCCATGATGAGAGGACTCAGCACCGAAAATCCCATCATGCCCATCTTCAAGGGGCTGGAACATATCGGTAAATCGCATTTTGCGCGACACATTCTGCCCCCCCATCTAATGGATTACCGTTTAGAGGTGCCTCCACAGCAACCCATCGATGATGATTTTATCATATCCCTCTCAGAAACACCGTACATCATGTTTGACGAGATTTCCTTTGGAAATACAGCAAAAAATAATGCATTCAAGTACATCATCACCTCAAACCGTTCCAATGT
>JBGUMY010000208.1:0-4111 GCA_045117095.1 Bacteroidaceae bacterium
ATGTCGAGGGCGTGTTGCTTGCGCTCGTCGGAGAGGGGAGGGATGCCTTCGAGAGGATAGGGAATGCCTAACTCCTTGTATTTGTAGACGCCCATCGTGTGGTAGGGAAGGAGTTCGATGCGCTCCACGTTATTGTAGGGAGCGAGATGCTGGGCGAGAGCTGTGAGATGGGCGTCATCGTCCGTATAGTTGGGCACGAGCACATGCCGAATCCAGGTGGGTTTCTGGATTTGGCGGAGATAGTCGAGGAAGGCTTGGTTGTTGGTGCGGGTGTGTCCTGTGTAGGTCTTGTGAAGGTCGTCATCGAGGGTCTTGATGTCGAGCAGGACAAGGTCTGTGTGCTCCAGCACCTGGCGCACTTTGTCGTTGAAGATGACGCCGCTGGTGTCGAGGGCTGTGTGAAGATGGGCTTCCTGACAGAGTGGCAGGAACTCGAGGAGGAAATCGGCTTGCAGGAGGGGTTCGCCTCCTGAACAGGTGATGCCTCCCTTCTTGATGTAGTTCTTGTATCGGAGCACCTCAGCCAGCAGTTCCTGTGGTGTCATCTCGTAGGGCACAGGGGCGTTGGGATTCCATGTGTCGGGATTGTGGCAGAAGGCGCAGCGCATAGGACAGCCCTGGAAGAAGGCGACAAACCTTATTCCAGGGCCATCTACTGTTCCGAACGATTCAATGCTATGGAGGTGAGCTACCACTGCTTATAGACTGTGGTTAATGGTGCGGGAGAGCACGTCGAGTTGTTGCTCACGTGTCAGTTTCACGAAGTTGACGGCATAACCACTGACGCGGATGGTGAGTTGTGGGTACTTCTCGGGATGTTCCATCGCATCGACGAGGAGCTCGCGGTCGAAGACGTTGACGTTGAGGTGATGACCGCCATCGGGGGTGAAGTAGCCGTCCATCAGGCTGACGAGGTTGTCAATCTGGGTGGCGTTCTCCTTGCCGAGGGTGGCAGGAGAGATGGCGAAGGTGTAGGAGATGCCGTCGTGGCTGTGCTGGAAGGGGAGTTTTGCCACCGAAGAGAGGGCAGCCACAGCACCCTTGACGTCGCGTCCGTTCATGGGGTTGGCACCTGGTGCGAAAGGAACGCCCTTGAGGCGGCCATCAGGTGTGGCACCTGTGTTCTTGCCATACACCACGTTGGAGGTGATGGTCAGGAGCGACTGTGTGGGGATGGCGTGACGGTAGGTCTCGTGCTGACGAAGATACTCCATGAACTTCTCTGTCACCATGAGGGCAATCTTATCAGTGCGCTCGTCGTTGTTGCCGAAGGGGAGGGAAGGAGTGCCCTCCTGCTCGAAGCCGACGGCGATGCCGCGTTCGTCGCGGATGACACGCACCTTGCCGTACTTGACGGCGGCGAGGGAGTCGGTGACGATGGAGAGGCCTGCGATGCCCGTGGCACGGGTACGGATGACATCGCCATCGATGAGCGCCATCTGGTAGGCCTCGTAGTCATATTTGTCGTGCATGTAGTGAATGATCTTGAGGGCATTCACGTAGGTCTTGGCAAGCCAGCGCATCATGTTCTCAAACTTGTACATGAGCTCCTGATAGTCGAGGTATTCGCTGGTGATGGGGGCGAAATCAGGACCTATCTGCTCGCCGCTCATCTCATCGCGACCACCATTGATGGCATAGAGGAGACACTTGGCCAGGTTGGCACGTGCGCCAAAGAACTGCATCTGCTTGCCAATCTTCATGGGGCTGACGCAGCAAGCAATGCCATAGTCGTCGCCATAGTCAGGACGCATCAGGTCGTCGTTCTCATACTGGATGGCAGAGGTCTTGATGGACATCTTGGCACAGTAACGCTTCCAGTTCTCAGGCAGGTTCTGTGCCCAAAGCACCGTGAGGTTGGGCTCTGGAGCAGGGCCGAGGTTCTCCAGCGTGTGGAGGAAACGGTAAGAAGTCTTGGTCACCATCGTGCGACCATCGACACCCATACCGCCAATGGATTCGGTCACCCAAACAGGGTCGCCCGAGAAGAGGTCGTTGTACTCAGGGGTGCGGAGGAAACGGACGATGCGGAGCTTGATGATCATCTGGTCGATGAGCTCCTGTGCCTCTTCTTCCGTGAGGCGTCCTTCTTGGATGTCACGCTCGATGAAGATGTCGAGGAAGGTGCTCACACGGCCGATCGACATGGCGGCTCCGTCTTGATCCTTCACGGCACCCAGATAACCGAAATAGACAAATTGCACGGCCTCACGGGCATTCTGTGCAGGACGGGTCACATCGAAGCCGTAGTTGGCGCACATCTTCACGAAGCTCTTGAGGGCAGCAATCTGCTCGGATGTCTCTTCACGCTGCTGGATGCACTCCTCGGTCATCTCCTGAATGTCGAGACGGTCGAGGAAACGCTTGCGCTCTTCGATGAGGTTATCGACGCCATAGAGGGCGATGCGGCGGTAGTCGCCAATGATGCGGCCACGTCCGTAGGCATCGGGCAGACCCGTGATGATGTGGGCATGACGGGCATTGCGAATATCTTTATTGTAGGCGGAGAAGACCCCTTCGTTATGGGTCTTGCGATACTTCGTGTAAATCTCCTTGGTGTCAGGGTCGAGTTGATAGCCGTAGGCATTGAGAGCGTTCTCCACCATGCGGATGCCACCCTTGGGGAAGATGCCGCGCTTCAGAGGAGCATCTGTCTGCAAGCCAACGATAACCTCGTTGTCCTTGTCGATATAGCCTGCTCCATAGGTGTCGAGCGACTGGGGTAATTTCTGCTCAGCATCGTAAACACCACGTTCGCGCTCCACCTTGAACATCTCGGTGAGCTTGTCCCAGACGGCTTTGGTTCGTGCCGTGGGGCCAACGAGGAAAGATTCGTCGCCTGTGTAGGGGGTGTAATTGTGCTGGATAAAGTCGCGCACGTTGATTTCGCGCTTCCACATGTAGCCTTCGTAGCCTTCAATCTGGTTTGTCAGTTTCATAGGGAAATATTATTGAGGATTTGAATTTGGGTGCAAAGGTACGAAAAAGTTAAGAGTTAAGCGTGATGAGTGAAGATTTTTTTTGAATAATGGGGATAAGGGATAGGGAAAGATGTAGTTTTTGCTACGTTTTTTTGGCTCGATAAAAATAAAGTGGTAACTTTGCCCCGAGAACTAACTAATTGGCAAAATTTAAACATGGCAACAATGAATTTCTTTGCTGTTGATTTGGGCGCTACGAGTGGACGAACCATTCTTGGCACGATGGTTGATGGCAAACTGGAACAGCGTGAACTGACACGCTTTCCCAATCCCATCATTGAGACGGGAGGACATTGCTTTTGGGACATCTATGCTTTGTACAACGAAATCATCCGAGGCTTGAAGGTGGTGGGCGATGAGCAGATAGAGATTGCTTCCATCGGCATCGACACGTGGGGCGTGGATTTTGTGATGATTGGCAAGGATGGAGGGGTGTTGCGCAATCCGTACTGCTATCGTGACCCGCATACGAATGGGGCGATGGAGGAATACTTCAAGCTGGTGCCCAAGGAGAAAGTGTATGAGAAGACGGGCATCCAGTTCATGCAGTTCAATTCTCTCTTCCAGCTCTCCACCTTGAAGAAGAACCACGATTCTGCATTGGAGGCAGCAGACAAGATTCTATTTGTGCCTGATGCCTTGATGTATATGTTGACGAATGAGGGCGTGTGTGAATATACCATCCTCTCCACGAGCCAGTTCCTCAATCCTCGCACGAAGAAGATTGACCCAGAACTGATTGGTGCCATCGGCTTGGAAGAGCGTCAGTTTGGCCGTTATGTGAATCCTGGTGAGCAGGTCGGGCGGTTGACGGCAGAGGTGCAGAAATTGACAGGTGTGGGTGCTGTGCCAGTGGTGGCTGTCGCTGGACATGACACGGGGTCGGCAGTGGCTGCTGTGCCTGCTGAGAATGAACGGTTCGCCTATCTGAGTTGCGGCACTTGGTCGCTCTTGGGCATCGAGACGGAGGAGGCCATCATCTCGGAGCAAAGCTTTGCGTTCAATTTCACCAACGAGGGTGGCATCGAGGGCACGACTCGTTTCCTGAAGAATATCTGTGGCATGTGGCTCTTGGAGCGTTGCAGGAAAGAGTGGACAGATGCGCCAGCCAATGTGAACCAAATCAATCA
>JBGUMY010000209.1:0-3182 GCA_045117095.1 Bacteroidaceae bacterium
GCAGAAAAGATCAAGGCTGCCGACAATCATGAAAGTCTCAGGCAGTCCTTTCAGTTGCTCAACGGTTGCCATTGCCGGTGAAAAATAGATCATTTCCTCATCGGTAAGCGCCTTGTCCTGACCTTCAATCAGTTTTCCCCATCCAAAGACGTTGTTCTCCTTGGTCCAGATACAATGCCCGGCATATTCATTCTTATAAATATCCTTTTCACCGCCGGTACGGTAGTCAAGCATGGGATAGATCAGCACCTGGCCCTTCAGAGGAACCTTTCCTTTGTCCTTGTTATAAAGAGCCAAACGTGCGGCCAGTCCGCCACCAGCGCTTTCTCCCTCAATAACAATATTATCCGGATCCACCTTTAGTTCATCCGCATGCTCGTATGCATAAAGAAGTCCTGCATATACTTGTTCAAGCTCCATAGGATATTTGTAAGAAGGATCCAGCGAAAGTGTATAGTCTGGAGCAATAACCGTGGCACCGCTCCCATCTGCTACGCCCTGTATTTTGGGCTCATCCATGCTAACATTGCCAAAATGATAACCACCGCCGTGAATGAAATAGACAAGCGGTGTCGTCTCACCCGCTTTGTAATTTGAGGGACGGAAGACATACATGTTTATCTGCTCATTCCCTACAGCAATGGTCAGTTTTTCAGCGTTTTGGGGCTCTTTTCCCTCCACGTCCAAATCTACATTTGATGTTCCTACAGGCACCGTGATGCCATCAATCAGTTCATACCCTTTTGCAAGGAGATTTGCACTTTTCGTTTTCATATTTTCATTCCTTTTTTATTTCATCTTCTTTCCGTTAATAAACACCTCACTCGGCATGTTGTGGCTGAAGCCTGCATGCTCTGCCGTCAGCAGGTCGTTGTCAAATACCAGGAAGTCAGCGTCCTTCACAACCCGGACGGTCGCATGAAGATTGTCCTCGTCTGCAGTGAAAATCTTCGCATTCTTGATAACATGATCTGCTTTCATGATTACAATATCTATTAGTTATACATAGTTTAATAGTCATCGGATTAGATTATAGTCATCGGATTAGATAACCGATGGCAAAGTTAGCACTGTATAAAGCATAATATAGAGTGTATCCTCCCTAATCTGATCGTACATGACTGAATGGGGGTGATTTGTGTGCAAAGATACAAATAAATCTGGAAATAAATACATGTGTCGCAAAAAAATGAGGGTTTCGGAAGGAAAAGTGCCTGTTGGAGCACTTTGTTTGTATCTTTGTACTCCTTTTGATGGGAATCGCCCCCAAACTTCGAAATGTATGGATTTCCGTCCCACATACGGGACGCACAGACCCTCAAGAAGAGGGAAGGGCACCGTCAAGAAGAGGGTGACCCACCGTCAAGAAGAGGGTGGCCTATCGTCAAGAAGAGGGTGATTATGTGTATAAAAGGGCAAGAATTGGGGCATCCCGCATTGGGTCGGTTTCCCCCTCAATGCGCAGCATTGCTAAAGCATTTATTGTCGATCAAGTTGTTGGCGATGGCATAGATGGTGAGGCCTGCCAGGGAGTGGATTTGCAACTTGCGGACGATGTTCCGTCGGTGGGTAGTGACGGTATTGACTGATATGAAGAGCTGATGGGCTATTTCCTTGTTTGACATGCCCTGGACGAGGCAGACGATGATTTCCTTCTCACGTTCGGAGATGGCCTCCTTGCTGTCCACCTGGCTGATCATGCTTGAGATGCGGGCTGAGACATCTTCGCTTTTCAGTTTCTGTTCGAGCATGCGGATGGCGGGGACAAAGAGCACTTCCTCCACGTTGCTGTGGTTGCAGAGCCATTCCTCGTTGTTGTAGATGTCGTAGAGTGTGGCTGTGAGTTGGTTGTTGGCCAGTCCGTCATGGGGAAGATACTTGATGATGATGTTTTTCAGTTCGTGGAACTTGCCCGTCGTGTCGCTGTGATGCTTGGAGAAGATGTCCACGTTGTAGCCCGACTTTTGTTCTCCCCAGAGCAATGCCTCGACGTAGGGGAAGAGTGTTTTTTCCTCGTACTTCATGTGCAGACGGATGTCGTGGGCATACTCATCATAGAGTCGCAGGATCAGTGTGGCAAGATGGTCATCCTGATGGAGTGACGCCTCCAGCTTCTTGCGGATGGACGGCAGTTGGAAGTCGAGGAAATAACTGTGCGAGGCACGCAGATAGTCGAGCAGGGTCTTCACCGAGATTTTGTCATCCGTCCCTTTGGGGGCATAGCCATTGATGAGGAAGTTGACCACCATCAGGAAGGTGTAGCAGTCCACCTTCTGTTCGCTGCATATTTCGCTGACGGTCTTGTCGCCAAACCCCAAACGGATGCCAAAGGCACTCAGCCCCTGCAACATGCTGTAGTTGTCGCTGATGAGGTCGATCATCTTGTCATCAGCCTCGTAGAGTTTCATTCTTTTCATCGCAAAGTAACTATTTCGGGTGCAAAGTTACGACTTTTCCCTCATCCCCGCAACCACCATTTGTGGGTATTAACATATTCGTCCCCTCATCAATATCCTAAAATTGGGGTATGCAAATCACAGAAAGCAAGTATGGCATGGGGGGAGGTGGATCCAGAACACCGACTTTAGGGTATTGCCCATGCTGAGGAATCTATCTACCTTTGCAGCCGATTTTTATTATAATCACTCAAAAATGAAAAGATCACTACTCACATTATTGTTCATAGGGGTGCTGTGTGGGGCAGGAAATGCCCAAGAGGGCAAGGCCGACAGCACTCGTCAGGAGAGGAAGACATCGCGTCTGAGTGTGGGAGGTTATGGCGAGGCCAACTTCACACGCAATTTCTTCAGCGACCACGTGAGTCGCTACAGTCAACCGGAGGAGCACAAGAACGACCCCAGTCATGGGCGTTTTGACATCCCCCATGCCGTCATCTATTTGGGGTATGACTTCGGTCGGGGATGGAGTTTCGGCACGGAGATTGAGTTTGAGCACGGAGGTGCTGGCATCGCCTACGAGAAAGAAGACGAGGAGGGCGGTGAATGGGAACAGGAGACGGAGAAAGGGGGCGAGGTGGAACTGGAGCAGTTCTGGATTCAGAAGTCCTTTGCCAGTTGGGCGAACATCCGTGCAGGACATATCGTGGTGCCTGTCGGCCTGAACAACGCCCACCACGAACCCCTCAGCTACTTCACGGTCTATCGTCCGGAAGGTGAGAACAC
>JBGUMY010000210.1:0-1662 GCA_045117095.1 Bacteroidaceae bacterium
CAAGATGGAGGACTACAATGTGATTCCTCCTATGGCAGACTTCCGCCGCACCATCTATTGGAACCCTGACATCAAGACAGACAAAGATGGCAAAGCCAAGGTGGAGTTCTTCAACAATTCCACCTGTCAGGAAATGTATATCAGCGCAGAAGGGATGACTGAGGATGGAAGGGTATTGGTGAATGAATAAGACATAGTCAAATGACGAACGAAGCGAGAGCAGAGGACAAGTCTCACTTGGGCTATGCCTTGCAAGGAGGAATAAGACATAGTCAATGAATAAGAAGTTTCCCATTAATTTCTTGGCAGGTTGGCTTGCGCTCTCCTGTTACCAGCCACCTATCTACCTGTTCACAGACCCGTATCTACTGCAGAAGTGGTACTTATGTTTATTGGGATTGGTCACTATGGGTGTGCTGGTGGCAGTAGGACGATTACGCAGAAGGAAGTTCCCACCATTGAAGAAGGTGCTTTCTTCTATGGCTTCTGTGTTTGTGGCGATGTCTGTCCTTGAATGTCTGTGGGTGATGGGGTGCATTATCGTGTATGGACTGAGACCTGGAGGGGAGATTGGCACACTGGGCAATCCTCCTGAACTGGCGTTAAACTTGTGCGTTGCCATTCCTTTGGCTGTGCAGTTGGCTCTTCGTGGGAAAGGGTGGTTATGGAAGGTATTCTATGGGTTGGCCACCATGCTGTTGGTCTCCGTGTTATTGCTCACGCAATCGAGGACGGGATTGATTTGCCTCGCATTGTATGCAGTAGTGTATATTTGTGTGGGAATCTTCATATGTGTCCAAAAAAAGAGTGTCCGCATCGTGCTGTGTGCAGCATGTGTCTTGATGGTTGTGGTTAGTACAGTTGCCCACGTCACTTCCCACAAGACGGATTCCACCTTTGGACGTGCCTTCATCCTCGGACGGACATGGGAACTGATTGGTGAACATCCCATCATGGGGCATGGCACAGGAGGGTTTGAACGTGAGTATATGCTTCGGCAAGCTACTTACTTCAAGGAGCATCCAGACAGTGAGGCGGCCATGTTGGCAGATGAAATACGGCATCCGCTCTGTGAGTTTGCCTATCTGTGGGTGAACTGGGGTGTGGTGGCTCCTGTGGTGTTGCTGGTTCTGCTTTTGTTGCCTTGGTGGAGGTGGTTGAAAGATCATGATGAGAGCATGAAGCCGTTTCTGTTGCCGATGCTGGGGGTAAGTGTCTTCTCCTGCTTCTCCTATCCGTTCTATTATCCGATTGCATGGATGACAGTTGGGTTTTCGGTGATTTGTTCCATCAGAGGAATGTTGAGCAATATGCCTATACGAATCACGGGATGGGGTTTGTTCTCAATCAGTATCATCCTTGCAGGTCTCACGGCGAATGATATGGTGCATGAGCATCTGTGGTACAAGGCTTATCGACGTTCATTCAGGGAAAAGGAAGCATTGGAGGACTACGAGCGGTTATACGGCTACTTCTGCCGAAATCACTCTTTCCTCTACAGTTATGCCATGGCTTCCTTCAAACGTGGTGACCTTGACAGGGCAGACCGCATGATTGCCGAATGTGGCAAATACTGGAATGGCTACAACCGTGAACTGCTGTCAGCAGACATCTGTCGTTACAGGCAGGATTATCCACGTGCCATTGCTCACTACCAGATGG
>JBGUMY010000211.1:0-9084 GCA_045117095.1 Bacteroidaceae bacterium
TACAGCAACGCATTCTCTGCTATCTTCGACTCTAACGTGACGACCATCCTGACGGGTGTTATCCTCTATAACTTCGGTACTGGCCCTATTAAAGGTTTCGCAACCACTCTGATGATTGGTATCGTCTGCTCATTCTTCACGGCTGTTTGGTTGACTCGTATCGCTTACGAGCATTTCCTCAATCGTGGCAAGTGGCAAGACCTCAAGTTCACAACCAAGTTCTCTCAGAACATGATGAAGGACACGAAGTTCAACTTTATGGGCAACTACAAGAAGTCTTTCGTTGGCTTCGGCATATTCCTTCTCATCTGTTTGGCCAGTTTCGGCATTCGTGGTTTGAGCCAGTCTATCGACTTCACAGGTGGTCGCAACTACAAGGTGGAGTTCGTTAAGCAAGTAGAGCCAGAAGCTGTCAAGAACGCTATCGTGAAGCAGTTTGAGGCCAACAATAAGAACGATGAAGCCATCAACGTGACCGTTATCGCACTGGGTACAGAGGGCAACAATGTTCGTGTGTCAACTAACTTCAACATTGATGACAATAGTTCTGAGGCCGACACACAGATTGAGTCACTCCTCTATCAGGCATTTGTTGATGGAGGTATGGTGGATGCCAATGTTACAGAGGAAGCTTTCCTCGATCGTGACAACCGTGCAGGTGGTTCCATCGTGTCTTCACAGAAGGTTGGACCAGCTATCGCATCCGATATCCTTCGTGGTGCTGTGCTCTCCGTACTCTTCGCCATCGTTGTTATCTTCGTTTACATCCTCATCCGTTTCCGCAACGTAGCATACTCCGTGGGTTCTATCGTGGCATTGACGCTCGATACAGTGCTCGTCATCGGTATGTTCTCTCTCTGCTACGGATGGATTGGATTCTCTCTCGAGGTTGACCAGACGTTCATTGGTGCCATCTTGACTGTGATTGGTTACTCCATCAACGACAAGGTGGTCATCTTCGACCGTATCCGCGAAGTCTTCAGAAATTATCCTAAGCGTGACCGTCAGCGCATCTTCAACGATGCCTTGAACAGCACCCTCGCACGTACCATCAACACCTCCGTATCTACGTTCATCGTGCTGTTGGTGATCTTCGTGCTGGGTGGCGACAGCATCCGTGCCTTCGCCTTCGCCATGATGTTGGGTGTCATCATTGGTACAAGTTCTTCACTCTTCATCGCTGCTCCTACTGCATACCTCGTAATGGGTGCTCGCATCAAGGAAGCGGAGGAAGAAACAGAACCTGCAAAATAATTTTTATCGAACAGTGAATAATGAAAAGTGAAAAATTTGCTACTGCCGCCGTTCTGCCAACAGTTGACGTGCAAGTGCGGTAGCAAATTCTTCACTTTTTACTTTTTAACAAACACAATCAAATGAAAAAGATTCGTGCAGCCATCGTAGGTTATGGCAATATCGGTAAATATGCCCTCGAAGCCATTGAAGCCTCTGAGGACATGGAATGTGTGGGTGTGGTTCGTCGCAATGGCGATGCCAACAAGCCTGCCGAACTGGCCAACTATCCAGTAGTCAAGAACATCACTGAACTCAAGGACGTGCAAGTGGCTATCCTCGCTACTCCCACTCGTAAAGTGGAGGAATATGCCAAGCAATGTCTCGCACTCGGCATTAATACTGTCGATTCTTTCGACATCCACACCCAGATAGTGGACTTGCGCCGTTCGCTTGATGCCGTTGCCAAGGCCAATAACGCTGTCAGCGTTATCTCTGCAGGTTGGGATCCTGGATCAGATTCTATCGTCCGCTCCCTCATGGAGAGCCTTGCTCCCAAGGGGGTCAGCTACACCAATTTCGGTCCTGGCCGTTCTATGGGTCACTCTGTAGCCGTTCGTGCCATCGAGGGTGTTAAGGATGCGCTCTCCATGACTATTCCTGTGGGCACAGGTATCCATCGTCGTATGGTATATGTAGAACTTGAGGAAGGTGCCGACTTCAAAACGGTGGAAGCTGCCATCAAGGCCGACCCTTACTTTGTGAACGACGAGACTCATGTGCAGCAGGTTCCTTGTGTTGATGCCCTCAATGACGTTGGCCATGGTGTCAACCTTGTCCGCAAGGGTGTCAGTGGCAAGACCCACAACCAGCTCTTCGAGTTCGACATGAAGATTAATAATCCAGCCCTCACAGCTCAGGTGCTTGTTAACGTGGCTCGTGCTTCTTTCAAGCAGCAGCCAGGTGCCTACACCATGATTGAGATTCCTGTCATCGATATGCTCTGTGGCGACAAGGAAGAGCTCATCCGTCACTTGGTATAAGCAACAAAGTCGTATGCTTGAAAAAGAAGCGAGGCATCCCGTTGAGAGGTGTCTCGCTTCTTTGTTCTATTTTGCTTACGAACGAGAGGGGTTCAGCATCACTTATTTCAGATGTCTGGAATGCTGTAGGTTGTCATCAAAGACTTTGAATTCATAGCCTTCCTGCTGTAACCATTCTATACAGCGTGGCAGGGCAGTCTTGAGTTTGTCGATGCTGCGTAGGGAGTCATGAAACGTGATGATGGAACCATTGCGGGTGTATCGTTTCACGTTCTGGAAAACATCGTCGGCTGTGAGATGACGTGAATAGTCTCGTGTGACGAGATCCCACATGATGATAGTGTAGTGGCGACGGATGCGGATGTACTGCTGATTCCTCATCCAGCCACGTGGGGGACGGAAGAGATTGGAATGAATGAGCATATCCGCTTTGTTGGCATTGCGTAAGAAACGACCACTTGACACAGTAAGTCCGCCCAAATGGTTGAAAGTGTGGTTGCCCAAACGGTGACCATGAGAGCGGATGAGTTCATAGAGTTCTGGATATTTACGGACATTGTCACCCACCATGAAGAAGGTGGCTTTCACCCCATAGCGGTCGAGTGTCTCGATGAGCCAAGGGGTAGATTCGGGGATGGGTCCATCGTCGAAGGTTAGATAAACTGCCTTTTCCGATGGATCCATTCTCCAGATGGCACTGGGATAGAGCCATCTTAGCCATTTGGTGGGTTGTTCAATGATCATCCTTCAATTTTTCAATTATTGAAGTGGAATGCCTGCATTATCGCATCTCGACACAAAGGTCGTGTAGAGCGACTGTAACTCGTTATCCATCTTCTGAGCCTTCTTGCCATAGTCGGCAGCTTTCTTGGCCTGCGACTGAGACAGTTTGTTGTAGGTCTCTTGGATAGAAGCAAGGATGTAGATGTTGCGATGGCAGTCGATGTAGGAATTAGCGAAGTAGGTGTTGCTGAGCGAGAGATACCAAGTCACATATTCCTTCAGACGCTGTTCCACTTGTTCGAGAATCTGCACACCTTTCTCAGCCTGATTACAAGCGATGTAGGCATCAGCCAAATCTAACGATGCGCCATCTGTGCTATGGGGAACATTGTAAGCTGGTATTTCAGTCTCACACTTCTCCAATGCCTTGAGCGCCTTATCATACTGTCCTTCCTTTACCAGGCTGGTGATGAGGTTGGCGAACCAGCGGCGATGTGTGTAGCACATGCGCATAGTAGTCTCATCAAGATAGAGGTCGCGCTGCTTCAGGTTGCCATAATGATACTTGTTCATCATGTTGTCGTAGGCCTTCTCTGTGTCGATGACCGAATGAACCACGCCACGACTCTGGACGTTCTCGTCGAAGACGTATGGGCTGATGCGCCAAGCCATACCCTCCTGGATGAAGTGACGCCACAGGTTGCCGAAGTTGCTGGCTCCCACCGTGGTGGACATATAGAGAGGACGTGAGAAGTTGGTTTGAGCAATCATCTCCAACATCATCATGAAGTTCTTCTGCACACGTCCCTGTCCCTTCAGGCTGATGACCATTTGATCGGGGATGGAATCGCCCATCAGCATCATGCCAGAACGGCGCACAGCCTCCTTGTCGACAGTGACATAGAGGGTGTCGCTGGGCAGACAGACAGGAATGCTCTTCACCTGCTCAAGTTCATCTTCAGAGAGGCCTTCGTATTCGTGCAGCACGAAATGCTGGATGGCGTCCTTCAGTTCGAAGGGGTTGTCACCCCACAGACGCTTTGCCATTGCTGGGTCTTCAGCCATCAGTTGACAGACGATATCCTTGATGGTCATGCCGCCTCCTACTTCTGGATTCACATCTACCATCTCATGCTTGCCTGCTGTGTATTGGTAGCGCTTCCACGAGATAGGTAGAGGACTTGACTGATTCTCACCTGAATAAGCAGGACGCTTCATCTGGTCGATGTACCAGTCAGTTTGGAGATAGGAGAGGTTGCAGACACGCACATCCGTACGCTTGCCTTCTGTATCTTCATTGTACCAAAGTGGGAAAGTGTCGTTGTCACCATTGGTGTAGATGACGCCATTATGAGGAATGGTCTCCAAGTAGTTCAATCCGAAATCGCGGCACACATAGCGGTCGCTGCGGTCGTGGTCATCCCACGTCTGGCTCACCATCTGAGCAGGCACAGCCACAGCAGGTACAAGCCCTATAGCACCAGCAATAATGCCAGCCATACGCTTTTCCATCTTCTTGCCTAACCATTTGCCCAGCAATTCGTAGATGGCAGCGATGCCAAGACCGCACCACATGGAGAATGCATAGAATGAACCTGCGTAGGCGTAGTCGCGTTCGCGTGGCTGGAGAGGGGTCTGATTCAGATAGATGACGATAGCGATACCTGTCATGAAGAAGAGGAAGAATACCACCCAGAACTGCTGAATGCCCTTCTTGTCACGGAATGCTTGCCAGAAGAAGCCGAGCAGACCGAGAATGAGTGGAAGGCAGAAGAAGACGTTGTGTCCCTTGTTTTCCTTCAGGTCAGAAGGCAGCAGGTCTTGGTCGCCCAGACGAGCATTGTCGAGGAATGGGAATCCTGAAAGCCAGTTGCCATGTTCCAACTCACCATTGCCTTGGATGTCGTTCTGACGACCAGCGAAGTTCCACATGAAGTAGCGCCAGTACATCCAGTTCATCTGATAGGAGAGGAAGAAGCGGATGTTGTCCACCTGTCCTGGAATCTCAACGGTTTGAGTCTCACGTCCTGGAATCTTATACTCCACAGAACGGTAACTTACAGAACCCAACCAAGACTCGTAAGCCTGCACATGATTGGGATCGTCGCTATAGATGCGAGGGAAGAGGAGGCATTGGTTGCTTGGGTACTTGAGGGTGAACTTCTCACGAATCATCACGTACTCATCCTTTTCACTCTCATTCTCTTTATCCTTGCGCTGATAGACAGGGGCTCCCTTCTCTGTGTCATAGGTAAGATAACCATCACCATTGTTCTTGATTTCTGGCAGAGACTTATAGGTCTGACCAAAGAACAAAGGACGGTCACCATATTGCTCACGACCCAAGTACTCACCCAATGTGAACACATCCTCTGGTGAGTTCTGATCCATTGGAGGATTGGCTGTGGAACGGATGACGATGACAGCGTAGGAACTGTAACCAACGGTCATCAGAGTCATGCAAAGAATGGCTGTATTGAGGATGCGTGGAGTGGCCTTCTTGGTGAAGAAGAGCGCACCAGCAATGATGCCCAACACGATGATACCAATCACTATAGAAGCGACACCGTGTCCGTAGAACGGAATACCCAAGAGGGCTGTGCAGACAATGAACGAGATATACATGCGGTTCTCGCTCACAGCCTTGGTGGTTTCCCAAAGTGCCCACACCAATGCTGCAAGCAGCAGGGTGAGGTAGATGTAGAGACCGATATTGTAAGGCATACCCAACTCGTTGACAAACAGCAGCTCGAACCAGCCGCCAATCTTCACGATGCCAGGCACGATACCATAGAGCACGGCTGCCACGATGATGACTGATACACCCAGCACCAGCATCGAACCCTTTCCTGTGGGGTTCTTACTCATCTTATAATAATAAACGAGCACGATGGCTGGGATACAAAGCAGGTTCAGCAAGTGTACACCAATGGAGAGACCCACCAAGTAGGCGATAAACACGAGCCAGCGGTCTGAATGAGGCTGGTCGGCATTATCTTCCCACTTCAGGATGAGCCAGAACACCAAAGCGGTGAAGAAACTGGAGAAGGCATACACCTCACCCTCCACAGCCGAGAACCAGAAGGTGTCTGACCACGTGTAGATGAGGGCACCAGCAATACCACTACCCATTACAGCCAGCATCTGACCCATCGTGGGTTCTGTATTATCTTTCACCAAAAGTTTCTTGGCCAGATGTGTCACACTCCAGAAGAGGAACAAGATACAGCCCGCACTCAGCAAGGCATTCATCGTGTTAATCATCTTGGCAATCTGCGAGGGATCGCTGGCTAAGAGCGAGAAGAAATTGCCAAACAGCATGAAGAAAGGTGCGCCAGGGGGGTGACCTACCTCCAACTTGGCGGCTGTGGTGATGAACTCAGGACAGTCCCAGAAACTGGCCGTGGGTTCAATCGTGGAGCAATAGGTGAAGGCCGCAATGGCAAACACCACCCATCCCACGATGTTATTGATTGTCTTATACATACAGACCCCCTCCCCGCTCCCCGCTAAAGGGGGAGAGTAGAATGTTTTGTGGGGAGGTATTCTACTTGTATTACGATTGTCTTAAATGATAATAATATGAATGAGGCAAACCATCCCCTCCCTCAGGTGAGGGTGAGGTGAGGGGTTTATTCGATGCCTTTCAGCTCAACAGTGAAAATCAGGGCAGAATAAGGCTTGATGTCCTTGCTCTGCTCACGATCGCCATAAGCCAACTGATAAGGGATGTAGAGCTCCCACTTCGAACCCACAGGCATCAGCTGCAAAGCTTCTGTCCATCCTGCAATCACCTGCTTCACGCCAAAGGTAGCTGCCTGACCACGCTTGTAGCTGCTGTCGAACACGGTACCATCGATGAGGCGACCTTCATAATCTACCGTTACCTTCTGAGAGGAAGTAGGTTTCGCTCCAGTTCCCTGTGTGAGAATCTTATACTGCAAACCACTGGCTGTGCAAACCACACCTGGCTTCGTCTTGTTCTCCTCGAGGAACTTCTCACCAGCAGCACGGTTTTCGCCAAAGAGACGCTCCTTGTTGGCCTCCTGACGTACTTTCATCTTGCTCTGGAATTCCGTGCTTGCATTGACAGGAGGAAGGTCGCTCTTCCCCAACAGGCCTGCAACGATGGCATGAGCCACAATCTTGACGTCGATGCTCATGTCCTTGTCGGCAGCATAGAAGTCATCAGAGAACTGCTTGGTCATCTGCACCACCTGATTGCCTATCTGAGTACCAGCCATATAAGCGGATTGTTCTTTGTTGTTGGGGTCAGCACTTGCACGGTCAATCACACCCTGTGCAAAGCGGTTCAAGTGCTCCTCATCCACACCAAACTGACTGGAGATGTAATCCTTCAAGCCTGTGGATTGAGCCACACCAAAGAGGTAAGCCATCGAGTCACCCTCAGTCACCAAGGCTGGTTTCTCCAACTTGAACTCTTCTGTGGATGCAGCAGCCTTTGCACCTGTTTTCTGCGCCTCGATGAAAGCTGCGAGGTCAGCCTTCTGCTTCTCCTTGAAAGCCTTCAGGTCAGCAGCATCCTGTATCTTCTTGGCCTTGGCGGCCACCTTGTCTACAGCGGCATCCGCTTTGGTTTCCAAAGCATCCTTAGCCTCTGTCTGCGCAACAGCAGCGCTTGCCATTGCAAACGCTGCCATTGTCATGATAATTATCTTTTTCATTTCTTTCTGATAAACGGTCAACTGTCAATTATCAATTGTCAATTACTTCAGTACCTCGATGGTGAAGATAAGCGTAGAGAAAGGCTTGATCTGACCCATGTTCTGAGCACCATAGCCGAGCTCCTGAGGAATGGTTACTTCCCACTTCGAACCAGCAGGCATCATCTTCAGCACCTCAATCCAGCCCTTGATGACACTTGGGCGACCCAAGTCAACCGTGAAAGGCTCGTTGCGTGTGTAGCTGCTGTCGAACACGGTGCCGTCAATCAACTTACCTTCATAGTTCACCTTCACCTGAGCTGTGTCAGATGGAAGTTCGCCTGTACCCTCTACCAGCACCTTGTACTGCAAACCGCTGGCAGTGGTCTTCACGCCTTCCTTCTTCTTGTTTTCAGCCAGATATTTCTCACCAGCCTTCTTGTTCTCACCATAAAGACGGTTAGCCAACTTCTCGTTGAAGGCATTGCCAGCCTCCTCAGCCGTCATGCTCTCAGTCCCCTTCAAGCCACGTTCCAGACCAGAGACGATATGCTTCACATTCACAGACTTCGTAGAGTCATCAGCATAAATCTGCTGTGTCAGACCCTTTGCCATCTGCTGCACCTGCTGACCGATTTCGAGACCCTTCAAGTAAGCCTCCTTCTTGGGGTCAGTATCATTCACAGCACCTTCCTTCATACCCTTGATGAACTCGTCGATATAAGCAGAATCCACACCAAGCTGGTAAGTCATGTACTGCTTCAGACCTTCCGACTGAGCCACACCGAGGTCGTAGGCGATTGTGTCCACTTCATCCTTAAGATTACTACTTGCATTGTTGTCGCAAGAAACCATAGTCATGGCAGCCACAGCGACAGAAGCTGCCATCATCATCATTTTTTTCATTTGTTGTTATTGTTTATTTAGTTGTTTTTGATGCACAAAATCATGCAAAGTTAGTGTTTATTTTGCTGATAATCTGTTCCCATCCGTCAAAAAGTGCATTTTTTAATGTTTTTTGTACAATAAAGCATAGATTCTTCCATTTCTTTACGACAAAAATGACACCCACCACATCCCCCTCATGTGTGCAAAAAACACGCTGTCCTTTGTCACAATTGTCACGCTGGAAGAAAAACTTTGACCGATTCTTTCATTTTTTCTGCTGATTTGTTGCCAGCACAAAAACTTTTATTTAACTTTGCGAAAAATTTCGCAACGAAAAAAGTCGCAATATGGATAATCCTTTCAAATTCGGAACAATTGTTGATGGTAAGTACTTCACGGACAGAACAAAAGAACTGCAATACGTGCAGCAGATACTGCGAAGCGAAAACCATTTGGTGCTAATCAGTCCTCGACGTTTTGGCAAGTCAAGCCTCGTCAACAAAGCATTGGAGCAGACGAAACGTAAGCACCTC
>JBGUMY010000212.1:0-6481 GCA_045117095.1 Bacteroidaceae bacterium
CGTCGCCGATGCTATGGCTGGCATGCAGCCAGAGGATGGCGACATCGTGAAGGGACAGACTGGTGTGGCATACTTCGATGACTTCGAATGGGCTGGATCCCTCTCCATTTTGGAGCCAGGCAAGGGCTACATGGTGAAGAGCACCACCACTACCGACCTCTCCTTCAGTTATCCAACAGCCAGTGTGGCAGGCGCACCTGCAAGACAGGCTGCAGGCTGGGTTGCTGACACCGATGACGCAGCGTCCGATGACCTCGCCCAGACCAACCGCTTCTTCGCACCTGTGAACTTCCACAACTACTCCAGCAATGCGATCATGACCGCCCAGGTAATGATGGGTAGCAAGCCCGTCGCTAACGCTGAGATCGGAGTGTTTGCAAATGGTGAATGCCGTGCAGCAGCCATCACCGACGAGAGGGGCATCGCCTACCTCACCATCTTGGGTGATGAGGCTGAGACGCTCACCTTCAGAGTGCTGTCAGAAAATGCACAGGTTGAAGCATCTGAAACGCTCACCTACGAGCAGGATGCCGTTTACGGCTCGCCCAAGCGTCCGTTCATCATCGACCTGAGCGCAGCTACTGGCATCGGAGAGATTGCTACCAACGCAGAGGAAAAGTCCGTTTACGACCTGCAGGGCCGCAAGCTCACTCCTCAGCTCTCACGCCAGAACAAAGGTATTTATATTGTCAACGGTAAGAAACAAGTCGTGAAATGAACATGTTCAAGAATCTTTATCAACTCATCACAATGCTGGTGCTCTCCTGCGCGGGGAGCACCAGCCTGTGGGCACAAGCCACAGACCCCTTCCCTGATATCAATCCCCATGACTACTATGGCAACATGAACATGTCGGTGAAAGTATTGGAGGACGGGGTTCCTCTTGTGCAGGATGTCGTCGTCGCCGTCTATTCAGGGCAGACGATGCGTGGCAAGGGAGCCCCAGAACCGGGCGACAAACACCCGGGCGTCATCTACCTGACCATCTATGGTGACACCTCAGGCGATCCCCTTTACTTCAAGATTTACACACAGGGAACCACTGTCGAGGTGGCTCCTGAAAATCTCACCTACACCATCAACGAGATATTGGGAACCCCCAAGAAACCCTACGAGATCAACATCACTGATGTCGTCGCCGAGGAAAAGACCACTTTTGAACTGAAGCTGGCCAAGGGCTGGAACTGGATTTCGCACAACCGAGCCAATGCCATGACCCCCAACAGTCTGTTCGGCGAGAACGTCGTGGAGGTGAAGAGCCAGACGAAAGGAGTCATCAGGGACACGAAGTACGGCATGGTGGGCAACCTGAAGGAAATGGTGGCCACCGAGGCCTACAAGGTGAGGACCACCGCCGCCGACACGAAAGTCCGCAAAGTGGTGGATTATCCCTTCAAGGCCGCAACCCATGCCATCACCCTGCAAAAGGGCTGGAACTGGCTGAGCTACCCCATGGAGCACCAGGCTTCTTTGGGAGAAGCCCTGAAGAACTTCGCGCCCCAGGAGGGTGATTATCTGGTCGGACAGGCAGGCTTTGCCACCTACTCCCAAGGCGCATGGAACGGCATCGACTTGGATGTCCTCACCCCAGGCAAGGGCTACATGTACAGGTCGGGGGCGACCAAGCCCGTCACCTTCAACTCTCAGGCAAGTGCCAAGGCCAGAGTGGCAGCCAACATGCGGAAGGTAGAGGATGAAAGCAGTCCTTGGACTTGCGACATCTACAAGTATCCCAACCGCATGCCCACCATCGTCCGCCTTTACAAGGCCGATGAGGTAGCCGACATGAACGCCTACGATGTGGCCGCTTTCTGCGACGGCGAGTGCCGTGGCATAGGCAAGGTGGTCAACGAGGTGGTGATGATGAACGTGTGTGGCGAAGGCGGCGAGACCATTACCTTCAAGGCCTTAGACAAGACCACGGGCACGATCATGGACATCCAGGAGAGCGTCTCCTTCACGGGTGATGTCCTTGGCGCATACACCGAACCGTTCAAACTGACCCTTGAAGAGGAAGACCTCACAGGCATCTCCACTATCCGGAGCAGCATCGCTGGTGAAGAGGCCATCTACAATGCGGCAGGTCAGCGTATGCACACAAATGCAAAGGCGCTTCCGAAGGGTTTGCACATCATGCGTTCTTCGGATGGGAAAGTGAAGAAAATCTTGGTGAAGTAAGCATTGACACATATTACTTATAACGGATTCATTCATGAACAACAATCATTCCATTGGTGCCGTATCCCAATAGGGAGGGTATTTGCACGCCATGCAAGTGCCCAAAATGGATGAAAATACATACTTGCACGCCTTGCAAGTGGCAAAAATGGATGAAAATACCTACTTGCACGCCATGCAAGTGGCAAAATGGATGAAAATACCTACTTGCACGCCATGCAAGTGGCAAAAATGGATGAAAATGGCACTTGCACGCCATGCAAGTAGGTAAAATGAGTGAAAATACCCACTTGCAACCCTTGCAAGTACCAAAAATGGATGAAAATTCCTACTTGCAACCCTCGACAATGGGTAAAAATTGATAAGCTACAATATTTAAACTATTTACTACTTATACAAATTATTCTATGGAAAAAAAGAAACGCTTGTTTCATGGGTGCCGTGTCCCGACAGGGATGACGGCATTCCCGCGTCTCAGAAACGGAGGTGTCCTCATGGCCTTCGTGCTGAGTCTGTTATTGACGATGCTGAGTGTGACGCCGGCATCGGCCAGTGAATTCTGGATTAACGTCAAGAAGAACAAAATCACCGTTGATCAGCCTTGGCTTGTTTATGAGGTGATGGTTCACGACTGGAATGGTAAGGATTCCTATTTTCCAAACCAACAACCCTATCTCTACGTCGATGGAGTTGTCGTGGGTCACGATGACAACTTACGATGGGCAATGCACTCCTATGGAGATGGCGATCATCCCGATTCTTGGTATGGTGTCAATTCGTACTTTTGCAAATGGAGGAATGATAACCTTGGCGTCACAGTCCAGGCGTTTGACCCTCATGGGGGTGGTGACGGCCGTGCATACGTCTCTTTCTATGTGTATTTTGACGAGGTAGAGGTTGGATCGAAGCACACTTTCTCTATCGGAGCCAACTGGGTGTGCGACCGAGGCAGTTCACATTGGAGGAAGGTAGATGTCACTTCTGAAGCCACAGAAGACCCATTTCCCGCTTTGGGCACGCTAAAGCGTAAGAGCGATTGCAATGTGAACTATGCTGGAAATGTGAACCAAAAAACCAATTATGCCAACCAACTCGGCTTTTACAAAGGTTCTGTATCAAAACCGCAAGGGGGTATTAATGCGTTTTTATATACATCGGTGAATCAGAGTGTCACGCAGACAAGCGTCGACATCCCTGTCGGCTCGAATGTGGAAACAAAAGACATCTATCCCCAGATGATTTTGATAAGAAATACAACCACTATCGGCAATGTTACCTATAGCCCGACTTTCTATAAGAACTTCCCCAAACAGACCCTGGTGGGTTTTGCTTCGCCGACAGATTTGACTATCTCTACTGAACTCTGGGAGAAGAAAGTGATTATGAAGTGGGGCGTGAATGAGACCGACAAGGACAAGGCCGGCACGTGGACCATCTATCGAAGAAAGAATGGTGACCCTGAAGATAGCCGCACCGTCGTGACTTCTGGTCTTGCCTACGGCACACGGCAATACACCGACACGGAGGTTCCTTACGACACGGAATTTCTCTACGAGGTGGTGTTCGTCCCCAACAACTTCAACAGCACGGTCGTGGCTGCCGACCTGACTGCCACCAAAACCGCCACGTTGGAACGCTCCTTCACATTCTCCGAGCTGAAAGCCACCGAGACGTTTGAGGACAAGATTGTGTTCTCGTGGAAACACTCACCCTATCAGAATGCCTCATCTCACAACTACACGCTGACAGTGCAGCGCTCCACATCCGACCCCACCCTACCTGCTGAGCAGATGATATGGCAGGATGTGAAGACTTACAACATCGGCAGCAAGACGACGACATCGGGCAGTTTTGAAGATGTGCAGGATCTGGAAGCCTTCCAGGACTACAGCTACCGTCTGAAGACCACCGTGTTTGACAAGGACTATATGAGTGAGAAGGTGACAGGCCATTTGGCAGGTATGTCTTATGTGACGGACTTCTCGGCTACGCGCGGTACTTATAGTAGTATGGTGAAACTGAAGTGGACTGCCAAGCAAGTGGGTAACTCACTGACCTACTACGACGTGCAGCGGCGTCCTTTGGGCAATGTGGACGATGACAGTTGGATCACGCTGGCCACCGTGTCGGGCATCGCCTCCAGCTACAGCTATGACGATGTGACCGCCCTCCCCGGCAGTTACAACCAATACCGTATTATTACTTGGACCATGTATCACGATGAGCGCAAGGGCAACAGTACGACCCTAACCGATGGTTTCAGCGTGGCTACAGGCGTCATCAGTGGTCGCGTCACCTACGGCAACGGCACCGCAGTGGAGGGAGTCAAAGTGACGCTGCAGAAGAACAACTCCGACGGTGAGGTGATGAACGCCATGCGTTCGCTGAAGTTCACGGGCGCCAAGTCTGGTATGATTTATAACACCACGGGCAAGGTCGTGAAGCAGCTCTTTGGCAAAGACTTCTCTGTGCAGATGTTCATCAACCCGAGCCTCAACGAAATGGGCGACGATGGCACGACGTATAGCCTTGTCCATGTGGACGGCCTCTTCGACATCACCCTCACCTACGATGCAGCGAAGGAGCAGTATCTGTTGGGTGCTATAACAAATGGTGAATCTGAAACAACCACATTAGCCATCCCACGTGGCGAGTGGCGCCACTTGACCTGCGTACACAATGCCGCAGCAGGCACCACTACCTTCTATGTGACAAAGGATGGCGAGTCGCAGCAGACCGACGTGCTTGCTGGTCGCAACATCACCCCAAGCAGTGACAACAAGGACGCAGCTAAGGTGAGCCTCGCCTATCTGGACGATGCAGAGGAGCCGACTTTCAAGGGCTATGTGGATGAGTTCCGTGTCTTCACCAAGGCGCTCAGCGAAAAGGACATTTTGAAGAACTACAACCACCCACTCTCTGGTTCCGAGAACGATCTCGTTATCTACTGGCCCATGGACGAGGGAATCGACCACCAGACCATCGCCTACGACTTCTCGAAGACGAACAATGTGGGCAATGGCCGTCATGGTGTGACGGAGCAGGCCGCTATCAGCGACACGAATGTGCCCAGCGAGAAAGAGCTGAGTCTGATGGCCTACACCAACGAGCAGGGTACCTACGAGGTGCGCGGCATCCCATTCTCTGGCGAGGGCACAAGCTATACCATCACCCCCAGCATGGGCGTGCATAAGTTCAAGGCCGCCTATCTGTCACGCTTCATCAATATGTCGATGCTCAACCACAGCGGTGTGGACTTCGAGGATGTGTCATCGTTCCCCGTGAGCGGCGTGGCTTACTACGAGCACACCACTATCCCCGTGGCCGAAGCCTTTCTTTATGTGGACGGCACTATGGCATCGAAGGATGGCGAGGCTATCATGACCGACGCGAATGGTGAATTCACCATCGATGTGCCTATCGGCGACCACTTCATCCAAATCAAGAAGCAGGGCCATACGTTCCTGAACGATGGACGCTATCCTGCCGACCCCAGTGGCGCTGGAGTGCGCGAGACGTTCGAGGCCGCTAAGACCAACCTGACGTTCTATGACCAGACGACTGTCACTGTGGCAGGTCGTGTGGCTGGTGGCGACATCGAGTTTGGAAAGCCTCTCGGTCTGAGTGAGGGTGTAGCCAACATCGGTAAGGCTCAGCTGCGTCTGTCGCTGTCGAATGAGAACGGCTATCTGAACGTGGATGACCAAGACCCGAACAGCACCACATTTACTTATACTCAGAGCGCCAAGCAGCGCGACTTTACAACGGTAACAGGTAAAGCCTACGTGCCCGGCTCGAAGAACTACATCACGGTGGAGACCGATGCCGAGACTGGCGAGTGGGTGGCTCAGTTGCCGCCATTGCGCTATGACGTGACCGAGGTGGTGATTCCCAAAAACTCCGCCATCACGAAGAAGAACTTCACTCTGCCTGTCATCGATGCCACCAACCCCAACATGGTCTATACAGACTCTGTGGAGACAGAAAATGGCGTCCGCAAGTTTGAATATCAGGCCAGTGCCAAGATGGAGTACAAGGCGCAATCCACCATCGAGGTGACAGAGCATGAAGATGGCTCGTTCGGTATGGATTCATACGACGTGAAGGACGTGAACGGTGAGAAGCACACGGTGGCTCTCTACCAGATGGACGAAGATGGCAATGCCATTCTCGATGCCAACGGCAAGGTGCAGTACACTTTCGGTGTCAGCGACACGAATCCTAACGGCTATCCTGTCTATCGCGAGCTGGATTACCATACTTATCATCTCTATGCCTACGAGCGCTACACCAACAACGACGG
>JBGUMY010000213.1:0-10258 GCA_045117095.1 Bacteroidaceae bacterium
GGATGTTAATGCCACCATCGACGGCGGTCCATATACTACGGATGTGCTGAAAAAGAATCAACTCCAAGGTTTGTTGGAGAGCTATGACATTGAGATGGAACTTGGCATCATGCCAGAAGTAAGAGTCGGGAAATTCACGATGGGTTTCAATCTGATGCAGCAGCTTCTCAATGCCTGCGACAGCTCTGATGAGCTTCTAGGGACTATGCAAGGGGCTATACAGGGGGCTGGCATCAGTGAGGATGATTTGGAAGAGGCGATGGAAAAGGCCGTTAGTAGTGAAGAGAATGAGTTGTCTTGGCACAGCAGTCTCAGAGACGTGGCATCGGGAAAGCTTTACAATGACGAAGAGTGGGCGTATAACCTGAAGTTGGGCGATGATGCCTATATGATGATTACCGTGACGACCACCTTTCATGACAAATCCGCATTCAAACCGACTGCCTACTCCATCACTCAGTACTATCTTTATAGGTACGGAGGGGATGATGTCGATGTCACCATCCGTGGTGATGACAAAGACCAATGGCAAAAAACTGAAGAAGAAACAGACAGCGTCAGCAAAGGTGGCGATGATAATAGAGGAGGCGAGAACAAAGGAACGGATCTACCGCCTTGGGTCATCCCCGTCGTTGGCACTGTGGGTGTTGTTGGTGGCTTCACGTTGTTGCGTGTCCTCCGCAAGAAGGACGAGAAGATTCCTCCGACACCTCCATCGACCGACAAGCCGAATGGTCAACAGACGACACCAGGCCAAGAACCTTTGACGTCGCAAGAAGGGATTGTGCCTCCTCCGCCTCCGACAACCACTCCTCCTCCACCTCCCCCACCACCATCAGCGAAGAAAGGCAAGGATGGTAAGAATGACAAGAAAGAGAGGGAGAACAGCACCTACAGAATGATTCTCTATAAGGAGTTTGGTGACACCTTGATGGTGGGTGATGACCCCAAGTTGGTCGGTGCCCGAATCGAGGAGATCACGGCCAAGGGCGAGAAGTATGACCGTCAGGACTTGACTGCTCAGATTCAGATAGCGGAAGGTGAGAACATCACCATCACCGAGACGGGCAGGTCGGGCATATACCGTGCGGCATATATCAAGGTGGAGCATTTCCCAAAGAAAGAGCCATTGGAGGGTGAGGTCTGGTTCATCTTCCAAGCTCCTGGCGGATCGTTGCGCAACAGGGTGGTCTTCAACATCGTGGATGGTGAGGTTCGTTTCCAGCAAGACAATCTCACCCTGCCGGCACGCTACGAGAAGGAGGTGCGACTGCCCTTCGTCGTTGTGGGTATGAATGATGGAACGGCCAAAATCGAGGCTACCATCAAGGATGAACACAACAAGGACACTCAGGATTACAGCCTCAAGACGGAGTGGTGCGAGAAGGACAAGTGCTACTATGCCATCATCAAGGATCAGATTACCGACCCGAAGAAAGATGAAGGTATTGCCGGCAATTATCTCGGCTACACCCTTCACATCGAGGCCAGCAAAGAAACTCCCAAGAAGAGAACCATCAAAGGCGAGCTTCCCATCAACCGTTACTACATGGGGCTGGTGATGCGCATGAACGGCAACGTCCATTGCTTCCACGAAGAGTATCGACCTGGCTACCACGATCCAGAGCTCAAGGTGCGCAAGCCCGACGGCAAGGACTATGCTCCAGCTCAGCAGGAGTGCTACTTGAAACTTTATGAATATGATGAGGAGGAGCACAAGCTCTATATCATCGATCCCAAGCCCTTGTCGGTGAAGTGGACGGTGACGGACATCGCCAAGCGGGGTGGTGTAAAGGGGTTGATGATGGACTTGCTCGGCAACGACTATACGCAGATGAATCTGAATGCGGCACTGGCCGGCGCAGGTTTGGGTGCTGGCATCGGCACAGCCATCTCCGATGCTCACCTGCAAGTCTTCAAGGACATCAAGGTGGAGCAGCAGCGAAATCTCCAGTTCCAGAAGATGCTCAACGACCTGGGTCTGCAGTTCAAGGCTCAGTGGCAAACTGCGGGCGAAGGCAAGATATATTACCTGCTCCGTTGCGCTAAGGGCGTGCTTGTCGCCCCCAACCGCTTCGACGCCGAGATGGAAATCACCGCTGAGTACGATAAGAAGACCTACACCTTCAAGCGCGTCGTCCACATCCTCTCGCAGCCCCGCCGCACGTATGACGACAACTTCACAGAGAGGGCGGCGCTCGAGAAGGACGAACAGATAGAGAAGGGACTGCACGAGATAGAGGGCGGACTCATGGCCGCTGGATTGACCGGTCAGATGGCACCGCTGCTCTACACCATTCGCCTGCAGCTCGACTTCTACGATTTCGAATACGGCTACGATCCGCACATCATCAAGTCCATCCAGAACTGCTACCTCAACTCCTTACAGAGGCTCTCCGACGAGGCCAAAGAGAATGTGGCGGCCATGGATGCCGTTGACAAGCTTGAGAAGTTCAGTATCGATTGGTGGCTTGAGTGGTCATATCAGGGTCACGACCTCTTGGAGAACATGAACTGGGCCGAGCGTGTGGCCTTCGCCGTCGCCTCGTTCGGCTACTCTGAGCTGGTCTTCAACATCCCATACGAGATGCGGCAACGCATCATCGATAACCAGGAGGACAAGGATGCCCTGAGAACCTGGGCTGATGCCTTCTGCGTGGGAGCATGGGAGGCTGGAAAGGCCTACCTGATAGAGGCGGGAGTCACCTTAGGCGTAGGCACGTTCAAAGTGCTGGGCAAGACTGCCATCCAAGGCGCGAAGACGACAGGCAAGGGTCTCATCACCGCCGCCAAGACCGCGGGCAAGGAGTCGCTCCAAGCTGGCGGAAAGGTGGCGAAAGAAGCGATGATTGACGGCCTGAAGTCGATGAAGGAGTTCATGAAGTCGGAGGTCAGCACCGGGCTGAAGACATGGACCAAGAAGCAATTCACGCTCTGGGAGAAGGGTGCCGCCGAACGCTTCATCGGAAATAAACTGAAGAGCTGGTTCCCCACCAAAGACGTGATGAGCGGAGCCGAACTCCACGCAGCCGAGCAATTCGCAAAGCGCCAAGCCGTGGAGAATATCGAGAACCTGCAGACTGTGCTCGAGATGTACAAAGGCAATCCTACATCGCAGAACAAACTCCTCCTGAACCAGTACATCCTCAAGTGCCAGGCAGACAAGCAGACCATGATGCTGCTCAAGACGCCGAGGCTGCTGGGCGACGACAAACTGCTCCAGGGCCTGAGCCTCAAGCCGCTCAAACAAGAGTTCAACAGCCTGCTGCAGCAGATATACAGCGAGACTGACGACCTCGTCAAGCTTGACCTGGCCAGGGCCAACAAGGGGAAAGTGGCATTCGATAAGATAAAGGTATTCAACGCCACAGGGTCGAAGGCCGACCTGATGAAGAAGGGGCTTGACATCACCTTCGATCGCGACATCACTTACTACTGGGTCGAGACCGTCGATGGCGTAGATAAGATACACTACTTCGATCAGGCACAGGTGGAGAAGCTCTATGCCAAGCACTTCAGGGACATTGTCAACCAGAAGATCCTGCCCACCAACACCCTCGGATTCGACCCGCGCGCCCTCACTCCTGAGGCCATCAAGAAGCTCGAAACCCAGGAAGCCAAGCAAGCTGCTTTGGCCGCTAAACTCTATGATCAGACCGTCATCGAGGACGTGCTGGGTCACCTCGAAAGTTACGGTGACGACCTCACACGCATGGTTGATCCAGAGCTCCACGCCTTTGCCCTGCAGCATCCCGAAAAGGTTGCCGAGGCAATCTTCCACAAGGGAAATGAGCGCTTCACCTATGCCGCCGAACTCTGGACGCAGGCCGAGGCATACAGCGGTTGGGAAAAGGAATTCCTCCAGGGACGCTCCGTCAGCGAGATGATGGAAGGCTGCCGACAGCTCAGGAAGATATTCGGCCTCCTCAAAGACCGCGACGCCCAGCGCCACCTCTTCTCCAAAATCCCCGGCGACGTGAAGAAGGCCATCAAGATCATCGAGAATCTCGATGGCGTGCAGGTCAAGCTCAGCGAGGCCCAAGCCCGTCTCGCCGAGATAGGCTACGACTTCACCAAGCTCGCTCAGGAGGTCAGCGAACTCGTCTATAAGATAGGATAGGGAACGCCATCAGCGTCATCAAAAAAGATAATGCGCATTATCAGACCCGATAATGCGCATTGTTTGTGTCGTTAATGCGCATTATTGACTCCGATAATGCGCATTAATAAATTCAGCTATCCGCATGGTCAAAAATAATCATGCGTATCATTGACTCTATTTATGCGCATCATTAACTTGATTCATACGTATCATTGACTCGATTCATACGTATCATTGACTCAATTCATACGTATCATTGACTCGATTCATACGTATCATTGACTCTATTCATGCGCATCATTAACTTGATTCATACGTATCATTGATTTCAGTCATCATCATGAACGGATTGAGTCATGATACATGAACGGATGGAATCATGTGCATGGCCATAAAAAGCGATGCGCACCACCGTTTCCGATGATGCGCATTGCATGATTTTATGACCTCGAGAGGGAGGTGAAATGACTTACTTGATGCCTAACTTCTTGGCAATCTCCTTGGGAAGAGCGTTCTTGTGGATGAGGATATTCATGGTCTTGTAGGCCACGTAAGCTTTAGAGGCGTACCAAACACCCTTGTATTTATAGTCGGTGCCCCATGAATTCTTCACCATGAAGTACTCCTTTCCGTTTTGGTCTTTGGCGATGCCGTAAACGAGCATGCCGTGGTCATCGGTGGTTTCCCAATTATCGTATGCTTCTTGGCGCATCTCCTGAGTGATGGTGAGTTCAGGCATAGGACGGGCAGTATAGGCGGTACGGTTGTTGGCACCAGAAGGACCGAACCAGCGCTCATAGTCGCTGCCGCTGGTCTCCTTCACCTTCTGCAAGTCTGGACATACAGCGATGCCTTCACGGGAGAATCCGTTTTCGCTCACGTCGGCTCCCCATGCGAAGGTGTAACCATTCTTCACAGCGGATTCCATCACTTCCATGAACTCATTGAGAGGCAAGTTGTAGGAGAGTCCCCAGCGCCAGTTGTCCTGAATCTCGAGGATGAACTGCTCGTAGAAGGGGTGGTGAGAGTAGGACGTAAGACTTACGTAGTCATCCATGTTGAGGCCTGTAGATGCCATGTAAGACTGTGGGGTGTAGGTCTTGCCGTTGTGAGTAAACTCAGTGGGGCATTCACCCAGATAGGCGTCAATCGTGGCGTTGATGGGCTTGAACCAGATGGGAGAGAGTTTCTTCTGCTCACCCTTTGCCACAGCGTTCACCATGGGTTTGAGGATGCCAAAGAACTCGCCAAAGTTGGGCAATGTGTCCCCATAAAGGGTGCCTGGTGCAGGCATTGCTGTCTCAGGAATTATGCCGTAATGCTTCATGCAATATACACAGTCATAGAACGAGCCGCCCTGACTGAAGTCCATATCGCCATGCAGGCGTACGGTAGCCTTGGCACGGTCTTCATAGGTTTTATGGGCAAGATACATTTCTGAGAAGTTCCATTCTCCCTTACCCATACGAAGCAATTCTGCCTCAAAGAAGCCGAGGGATGAGTATGCCCAGCATGTGCCTGAACGGTTCTGGTTCTTAGTCGATGTGATAGGATTTTCTTTCACCACCGTAAATTGAAATCCTTCATTCGCCTCCTGGGCGAAGAGGGTAGTGCCGAACATCATGAGTGCGGCCATCATCAGTGTCTTTTTCATTTTGTAGTCTGTTTTATTGGTTAATAATTATTTGTTAGCAATATATTCCTCCACGTCGTTGATGTGGTAAGGGATGATCTTGTCGCCAATCATCTCGCAGCCATCCTTGGTGATGAGGATGTCGTTCTCGAGACGGATGCCACCGAAGTTACGCCAGGGTTCGATGGCGTCGTAGTTGATGAATTGCGTGAACTTCTTCTCCGAGCGCCACAGGTCGATGAGGTGGGGAATGAAGTACATGCCAGGTTCGTTGGTCATGACGAAGCCCTCTTGCAGGCGACGGCCGCAACGCAGATGGTTCAGTCCGAACTGAGTGGAAGGCTGCACCTCGTCATCGTAGCCCAGATAGTTCTGGCCAAGGCCTTCCATATCATGCACGTCCATACCCATCATGTGACCCAGTCCACAGGGGGAGAACATGGCGTGGGCACCAGCCTGCACTGCTTCCTCGGTGTCACCCTTCATGAGTCCGAGCGACTTCAAATGTTCCGTCATCACGCGGGCAGAACCCAGATGGATGTCGAGCCACTTCACGCCGGGCTTGGAATTAGCAATCACCCAATCATGAGCCGCTTCCACACCTGCATAAAGGTCACGTTGCTGCTGAGTAAATTTGCCCGATACTGGAGTGACACGCGTATGGTCAGAGCAATATTGCTCACTACTCTCGGCACCAGCATCGCAAAGCATCAGACGGCCAGCCTCCATTGGCGTGAAGCTTGGGAAACCATGCTGAATCTCGCCGTGGGTGGAGAGGATGGCTTGGAACGATACGCAGTCGCCATAGCTCATCGCGATGCCTTCGATGACACCTGCAATGTATTTCTCTGTCACACCTGGAGCACAAAGCTTCATGGCCGTGGTGTGCATCTCGTAGCCGATAGCCGAAGCCTTCTTCAGTTCTTCTATCTCCTCGGGCTTCTTCACCGAACGCATCGCCACAATCGCCATGATGAGTTTGACAGATGCCTTCTCCTTCGACTGCAAGGGATGGATGCCCACGAGGTCAGAGAGTTGAATCATTAGGTCGTGACGGTATTGGGGCAGGAAATGGATGGTCTGACCCTTCGCCTTGGCAGCGTCCACCATCACCTTCAGTTGAGCCATTGGAGCTGTATTGCTCACGCCAGTGCTGGCAGCCAGATCAGCCACCGATGGCACGAAGCCCGTCCAAATGATGTCATTGATATCGATGTCGTTGCCCAGCACATATTCTTGGTCATTGTCCACATCGATGACGGCAGCCAGTCCCTCACGCTTCAGTCCGAAGTAGTAGAGGAAACAACTGTCCTGACGGAAGTGGTACGTATTGGCTGGATAGTTGTTGGGGGAATCGTTGTTACCGAACAAAAGGATAAGACCTTCTCCGACGCGCTTCTTTAATTCTGTACGGCGCTGCACATAAATATCTTTCTTGAACATATGGATAGAATGTATTAGTAATAGTTATATGTGGGGACAAAGGTAACACTTTTTCTTCAGCTGAGCATCCTCTTTCCCAACTTTTCTCAGAAATTCTTTCTTTATCGTGTGTTTTTTCCCATCAGAAGCAGTTATTTCAACAAAGAAGGAGTCGTTGTTGAGAATTACGAGTAGGATTTTCGTCTATTCCTACTTGGAAAATAGGAAGAGGAAGTAGAGACAGATCAGAAGAATTCAATATAGGAGATTGATTGTTACTTCACGCCCAAATCTTGTTTCTTGGTTGTGTACTTGCTCTTGAGGCTTTGTGCCAGTCGTTTGATTTCAGGAAGCTGATTGCTATTGTGTTCCACACAGAGGTGGATATCATCTAATCCGTTCAGCATGCCGAGACGACAATCTTGGAATCGATACAGCTCGGATTTGGTCTTGATTTTGTCAATCCGCTCAATGAGGTTTTTCAGATTGGCCAACACGCCAGCGGCAGGAACTTCGTATTCCGTGCATGCTTTCTCATAGGCTTCCTCTGCTTCTTTTCGGTATTTATTGAGCACAACCTTATCGTTAGCACTGAGTGAATCCTGCTCTTTGTTTAGTGATGCGAGGATTACGGCATAGGTCTTCTTGGCGATGATGAGCCCCTCTGGCGAATGGACGTTGTTCAATTGTATGACCACTTCCTCGAGATCGTGGCAAACAGCGGCACTTTCCACGCTGATGTGCTTTTGTTCAGCGATGCTGTCGTACAAGACTTCCTCAGCAGTGGGGAAGTCATCATCTTGGTTGAATACATCGGAACCGTCTCTCTTCTTGGTGGGTTCACAGGCTGTCAGCAACAGAGCTGCCACCAACATGGGATAGGAGATTTTTTTTGAGAGCCCAAACATATTTAATATTATTGTATTAGTGAAAAGAAGGGACATATCCTTGTGGACATGTCCCTTAGGTATGTTAGGAATATGTTGATTGCGATGGGATTATTCCTGCGTGTCGTTCATTTTCTCCTTCAGTGCTGCAAGTGCATCGATGTCACCGAGTGAGGTGGAAGCAGCCACATTCTTGATGACTGGACCCTGCTCCTTCTGTGGACGGGCAGCCTTCTTAGCGGCAGTTTCAGCCTTCTTAGCGGCGCGAGCCTCTGCACGTGCTGCATCTTCGAAGATGCGGGAGTGAGAGAGAATGATGCGCTTGGCGTCCTTGTTGAACTCAATTACCTTGAAATCAAGGGTTTCGCCGAGCTGAGCCTGGCTACCATCCTCCTTGACGAGGTGCTTAGGTGTAGCAAAACCTTCCACGCCACCATCGAGTGCGATGACTGCACCCTTGTCAAGCACTTCTGTAATCTTGCCTTCGTGTACAGAATCCTGTGTGAAGATTTCCTCGAACTTGTCCCAAGGATTCTCCTCCAACTGCTTGTGACCAAGAGAGAGACGGCGGTTCTCCTTGTCGATGTCGAGCACCTGCACTTCGATAGGATCACCAATCTTGGTGAACTCTGATGGGTGCTTTACCTTCTTGGTCCAAGAAAGGTCGGAGATGTGGATGAGACCGTCAACGCCTTCCTCTACCTCAACGAACACACCGAAATTAGTGAAGTTGCGAACCTTGGCGGTATGCTTGCTGCCAATAGGATACTTCTCGTCAATTTTCTCCCATGGATCGTCTTTGAGCTGCTTGACGCCGAGAGACATCTTGCGCTCATCGCGGTCGAGTGTGAGGATGACTGCATCTACTTCGTCACCCACCTTCATGAACTCCTGTGCAGAGTGGAGGTGTGCGCTCCAAGACATTTCTGACACGTGGATGAGACCTTCCACACCAGGAGCAATTTCAATGAATGCACCATAGTCAGCCATCACAACCACCTTGCCATGTACCTTATCACCCACCTTGAGGTCTGGATCGAGGGCATCCCATGGATGTGGAGTCAACTGCTTCAGACCAAGAGCAATGCGCTTCTTCTCGTCATCGAAGTCGATGATGACAACGTTGAGCTTCTGGTCGAGCTGAACAATTTCTTTAGGATCGCTTACACGACCCCAAGAGAGGTCTGTGATGTGGATGAGACCGTCAACACCACCGAGGTCGATGAATACGCCGTAATTAGTGATGTTCTTAACAGTGCCCTCAAGAATCTGACCCTTCTCCAGCTTGGATATGATTTCCTTCTTCTGAGCCTCAAGTTCAGCCTCGATAAGAGCTTTGTGGCTGACAACCACGTTTCGGAACTCCTGATTGATCTTCACAATCTTGAATTCCATGGTCTTGCCAACGAATGTATCGTAGTCGCGGATAGGCTTCACATCAATCTGAGAACCTGGGAGGAATGCCTCTGTGCCGAGCACGTCAACAATCATACCACCCTTTGTGCGGCACTTCACGAAACCTGTGACAATTTCGTCATTGTTCAGGGCTGCGTTCACACGATCCCATGAGCGAGCCTGACGGGCTCTCTTGTGAGACAGCACGAGCTGACCCTTCTTGTCTTCCTGATTCTCGATGTACACCTCAACAGTGTCACCCACCTTGAGGTCGGGAGCATAGCGGAACTCGCTGCGGGCAATGATACCTTCGCTCTTATAACCAATGTTCACCACAACTTCGCGGTCGTTGACAGCCGTGACGGTGCCTTCTACCACTTCGTTGTCGTTCACATTGTTGAGAGTGCCTTCATAGGCAGCTTTTTGAGCGGCTTTGTCAGCAGCACTCACGCCGTCGTTCTCGAATGCTTCCCAATCGAAACTTTCCAGCGGTTTGATTTCTTTTGTTTCCATAAATAAATAATAAAATGTTTGTTTAATTAATAAAGTTAGACATTATGTTGATAAAATCTAAATTTACGTTCTGTAGGGGCAAAAACACCCAAAACGGCTGCAAAGTTAGTGGTTTTCTGACAAATACACAAACATCCAGCCATGATTTTCGCTCTAATCATCAAAAAAAGCGATTCAAGCACGTTTTTTCCCCTCCTCAATCAAGCGTTTCTACATGATCTGTCTCAAATCCTTAGAAATTTCTGAATTTGTTGTTGGCAAGTTTCACGGCCATGCATTCCATCTCGATGAGCCAAGTGGGACGGC
>JBGUMY010000214.1:0-5153 GCA_045117095.1 Bacteroidaceae bacterium
CTCGGCATGGGATCCCACATCGCCCGTTTTCATCATCGGCGACACGCTGATGATTCCCACTATATTCATCTCCTATACAGGTGAGGCTCTTGACTACAAGGTGCCACTCAAGAAGGCTCTCCATGCAGTCGATAAGGCAGCTACGGCTGTGGCTCAGTATTTCTATCCTGACGTGACAAAGGTAATCTCAAACTTGGGTTGGGAACAAGAGTATTTCTTGGTGGATGAGTCGCTTTATGCTGCCCGTCCTGATCTGGTCATGACGGGGCGTACCCTGATGGGACATGACTCAGCCAAGAATCAGCAGATGGATGACCATTACTTTGGTTCCATTCCTGCCCGTGTGGAGGAGTTCATGAGGGATATTGAGATTCAGTCACTCGAATTGGGCATTCCTTGTAAAACACGTCACAACGAGGTGGCTCCCAATCAGTTTGAGTTGGCACCTATCTTCGAGGAAACTAACCTTGCCGTTGATCACAACATGCTCATGATGTCTATCATGAAGGGTGTGGCTCGCAAACATGGTTTCCGTTGTCTGCTTCACGAAAAACCTTTCAAGGGTGTGAACGGGTCAGGAAAGCACAATAACTGGTCTTTATCGACTGATACAGGCATTCTGCTCCATGCGCCAGGTAAGACGACGATGGACAATCTTCGTTTTGTCACTTTTATTGTCGAGACGCTCAAGGCTGTCTATGACCACAATGGATTGTTGAAGGCCTCCATCATGAGTGCCACCAATGCGCATCGCTTGGGCGCTAATGAGGCACCTCCTGCTATCATTTCGTCTTTCTTAGGAAAGACGGTGACAGATTTGTTGGAGCATGTGGAGAAAGCGGATGATGACAATCTCTCGATGGCTGGTAAGAAAGCTTTCAAACTCGATTTGCCCTCCATCCCAGAACTGCTTATCGACAATACTGACCGCAACCGTACCTCTCCCTTTGCTTTCACGGGCAATCGCTTTGAGTTCCGTGCAGTGGGCAGTGAGGCCAATTGTGCCTCAGCTATGCTGATGTTAAATGCTGCTGTGGCTGAAGCTCTCATCGATTTCAAGACTCGTGTTGATGTCCAAATCCAACAAGGAGCAGCTGTGGAAACGGCTATCCTGAAAGTGGTGCGTGAAGACATCAAGCATGTGAAGCCCATCATCTTCAATGGCAATGGTTATAGCGATGAATGGAAGGCCGAAGCAGCCAAGCGTGGGTTGGATTGTGAAACCTCTGCGCCCCTTGTCTTCGACAACTATCTGAAGGATAGTTCAGTCAAGATGTTTGAGAAGACGCATGTGATGAATCGTTTGGAATTGGAGGCACGCAACGAAATCAAGTGGGAAACCTACACGAAGAAAATTCAAATAGAGTCCCGCATCTTTGGTGATCTCTGTCTCAACCACATCATTCCAGTCGTTACCAAATATCAGTCTGTCCTTATCGACAATGTGCATAAAGTACAAGATATCTTCCCTGCCGAAAAGGCAAAGAAGATATCTAAGGAAAATCTGCATCTCATCGAACTCATCTCTGACCACGAGAGTTTCATCGTTGAAAATGTGGAGAAGATGGTGGAGGCACGTAAGGTGGCCAATCGTATTGAGTCAGAACGTGAGAAAGCCATTGCCTATCATGACAAGGTAGCTCCTCTCCTGGAGGAAATTCGCTATCATGTTGACAAACTCGAAATGGTTGTAGACGATGAGGCTTGGCCACTGCCCAAATATCGCGAACTCCTCTTTATCCGATAAACTTATTTCTTGAAATAAGCCCTGAAGTGGCTGAAAATCTTATCCTTGATACTCGTTGATGGCCTCACATTGTCGCCATTAGCGAGCATTTCTATTGCCTTCTTCTCATCTTTCGAGAGGGCTTCAGGCATATAAACTGAGATGTTGATGATTTCATCGCCACGCTGACCACCATAGCTGTTGATGTCTGGAATACCTTTGCCTTTCAGACGCAGGACGGTACCTGGCTGGGTGCCTGAAGGAATGGTAATTTTGGCCTTTCCGTCATGGGTGGGCACTTCGAGTGATGTGCCAAGTACGGCCTGAGGAATGGTCAGTAGGAGGTTGTAAACGAGATCTACGCCATCGCGCATCAATTCAGCATGGGGCTTCTCGTGTACAAGAATTTGCAAGTCACCATTCACACCTTTTCTGCGACCTGCACCTCCCTTGCCTTGGAAATTGTATGCATAACCTTCCACCAATCCTGCTGGCAGTTCTACCTCCACTTGTTTCTCACCCTTCACGATGCCTTCACCATTACAATGCTTACATTTGTTCTTGATGACAGTTCCCTCACCCTGACAGGTGTCGCAGACGGTCTGTGTCTGCATAATGCCCAACATTGTCTGGCGTGTCTTGTACACCACACCTTGTCCCTTACAAGTGCCGCAAGTCGATTCCTGTCCATCCTCTGAACCTGAACCATTGCAATGAGGACATGTGATGTCAGTACGTACATTGAACTTCTTGGTTACACCATTTACGATGTCATTCAAATCCAGTTCGATGCGCATCCGCAGATCCTGTCCCTTATAGACAGGTTTTCTGCGTTGGCCACCACCACCAAATCCACCACCAAATCCACCACCGAATCCGCCAAAACTGCTGCCAAACACATCACCCATCATGCTGAAAATGTCATCCATCGTCATACCCTGTCCGCCAAATCCACCAGCACCAGGTCCGAAAGCATCTGGACCAAACTGGTCATATCGCTGACGTTTCTGGGGGTCGCGCAACACATCGTAAGCCTCGGCAGCCTCCTTAAACTTCTCTTCTGCCTGTTTGTCACCTGGATTGCGGTCTGGGTGATACTTGATAGCCATCTTCTTATAGGCCTTCTTGATTTCGTCATCGGAAGCCGTCTTCGACACTCCCAGCACTTCGTAGTAGTCTCTTTTCGCCATAGGATTATTCTGCTACAGCTACTTTTGCGTAGCGGATTACTTTGTCATTCAAGGTATATCCAGCGGTCATGCAATCCATCACCTTGCCCTTCATATCTTCGGGTTGGCCTGGCACCATCGCGATGGCCTCATGCAGGTCACTGTCGAACGCTTGACCTACCACGTCCATCTTCTTCAGACCCTCTTGCGCCAACAGCTTGAAGAACTTGTCAATGATGAGGTTCAGACCCTCCTTCACAGCAGCCACATCCTCATACTTTTCCATGTTCTGCTGGGCGCGTTCCAAATCATCGATGATGGGGAGCAGGGTCGTGATGACCTTCGAACCGCCATTCTTGATGAGGTCGGCTTTCTCCTGCATCACACGTTTGCGGAAATTGTCAAACTCCGCTATCTTATACAGTTGCTGGTTCTTCAGATCCTCGATCTGCTTCTCCAGTTCAGCGATTCTCTCCTCTGGTGTCAATTCCTTAGGAGCTTCCGCTTCTTTTACTTCTTCTTTTTCTGCCTTTTCATCGGTTGCTTCCTCCGTTTCTTCGGCAGTGGGGTTCACGATTTCCTCGTCAGCCTCTTCATTTTTTATTTCTTTATCCATAATTCAATATTTTTTCGTATCTGTCAGTTGACAAAAGAGATGCCAGCCCAGAAACCATGTCATTTGTGTGACATTGTGTCACTCCTTTCTGACTAACAAGGCGTCAAATGCTGTAATGGACTATACTCCTGAACCCCATAAGGTCGATGTGTATCAAATGAAGGCGTTGTTGGAGAACGTGCTTCGTAGTATGTGCTGGTTGACCCAGAGGGAAATGTGGCAGAAGAGAATGTGAGCTTGACGGGGTAAGGGGAAGAGGAACATCCACCCATAATTGTCTTTGTGCTGTCAGAAGAATTGTCAAATGGAGCGGCGGGTTAGAACAATTTGCATCCGAGACAATTAGTTGCGGCTTTTAGGAATTAGTGATTTGTGCTATCCGCCATCATGGCAGAATCGGGTGCTGGTGTGGGAGAGTTGTCTTCGAGCGGGAACTCACCCTTGGAGGAGTGGATGATGTATTCGGTCATCTGCTCGTTGCTGCTGAAGTCGTAGCCTGAAAGTTTTTGGGTCTCTCCGTCGATTGCCATATAAGCAGGAGAGTAGAGACGGTGGGCACGGGTGTCCCAGTAAAGGAGGGTGGTTTTGAAAGTCTCACCCTTGACGTTCTTGGCGAGCACACGTCCACGCAGTTCCCAAAGACTGCGATTGTAGAAGTGGTAGGCGGTGTCGCACGAGATGAAGGCTTCGGCTTGGAAAGAGCGGTCGAAGGTCTCGATGAAGAGCCCCTTTTGGAAAGACCAGTATTGTGGGTCTTTTTTGTCGTAGATGAACCACTCTTCAGCGATGATTTTGTAGCGGATGATACCTGAGTCGCTTACCAATGTGCTGACGCCTAAAGTGCGGAGAGTGGGTAGGGAGTCACGTCCTTCGAGATGTAGCCCTTGCTCTTCTGTTTGATTGTTGCACGAGAATAACATGAGCATTGCAGCAGCCATGATGACTGCTGCAATGCTGAATGTATATGTGAACCGAAACTTCAAAATATTGAGTTTTGAATGATTATCTCAGACGGAGGGTTGTACTTCCGTAGCCTGGTACGTTGACTGTTTGACCAGCCTTGATGCCTGCGAAGAAGGCCTCAGACTTAGGATAGAAGTGGGCAGCATAACCTGCTGCTGCACGGTTGGCTTTGGCTGCAGAAGATGGGTCAACAGCTTTTGCCTTGTTGCAGTAGTCGTAAGCGAGGCAGTAGTAGTAACTCTTCTGCAGGTGGTCGCCTGATGCGGCACGTGCGATGCAACTGGCCTGAAGGAGGTAAGCACCACCATTGGATGGATTGAACTGAAGGGTCTTCTGGCAGTATGCACGGCACTGTGCGAGGTTGCCCTGACGATACATAAGGGCTGCCACGATGTAGGAGTACTTAGCCTTCTTGGCGTTGTCGGTTTCCAAACCAAGTGCCTCGTCGAAATACTTGATAGCACCATTTACATCACCATCCTTCAAGAGTTTGGAAGCTTTACCAATGGCTGCCTGAGGAGTCTTATTTATTTGGTAAGCGTAGTCGGCTGCCACATAGTAGATGTTGGACTTGTCGCACTCAAAGTTGGTGAGGATGGCGAGTACAGCGTTGAGGTATTGGAGGTTGGTCTTGTTGGCCTCTACTTGTGCACCATAAATCTTCTCGAGGGCGTCGCAG
>JBGUMY010000215.1:0-1276 GCA_045117095.1 Bacteroidaceae bacterium
ATAACGCTGAATGCCAGGGAAGCCACAACGAGTGAGAATCATAGCACGACGCTGAGGTGCATCCTGCCGATTGCCCTCATAGACGGTCTTGTTGACCAACAACGGGAAGACATTACGGAAGCGTTCACCAGCGTACTTTCCACCCCACACTCTCCTACCCTTCAAATCGTCATTCTCAGGCTCCGTCGCATCTTGCCACCAAGCATCGATGTCGAAAGGAAGCAATTTTTGGGAGAACGCTTTCCAATAAGCATTGGCAGCCTCAGGGTTGAAGAAGTCAATCCAATCCGTACCAGGAATATAATAGTTCTGCTGAAGCATCTCTTTGCCCAATTCCGAGTTCTTGTCTATCTTCGACCAAACGGAAAGCATCAGACGCACATCCATGCTGTGGAGGTCATCCATCAACTTGCGAGGGTCAGGATAGTGGTCTTCATCGAACTTCATGGCATTCCAGCCATACTTACCCCACCACTGCCAATCCTGCACAATGAGATCGAGTGGAATCTTCTCGTCACGAAAACGCTTGGCAGTCTGAATAATTTCATCCGACGAATGGTAACGTTCGCGGCAATGGATATAGCCCAACGCCCATTTCGGCATCATAGGGGCTTGTCCTGTGGTTTGGCGATAAGCGGAGATGATTTCGTCGGGAGATCCGACGAACACGGTATAATCAACGGCTTCAGCTACAGGCGAACGAAGCACTGTTTGATCCTTCACAAGTTGGTAATACACCACAGGCCTGTCATCACGCTCCAGTTCTGCCTCAATCGTATGTGTGCCCGCTTCCAAATCATAAAGGATGGAAGTCGTAGGCGGCAACCAAAGATTGCGATGGTCAACCAACAATTTACCATCAATGCTGAGATTGTGGCGACGTGCCATCGTCTGACCCACATCAAGCAACAAGGAATAAGTACCTTTTTGTGGCACAGAGAATTGTGCCTTGAAGAGATTGCGCACTCGCACTTCGCGTCTGCCACCTGTAGTGGTTGTGACATTCACTACCTCCTGTACACCTTCACCAGACTCTTTCGTCAAGGAAACAGATTGGTCGGAAGGGTTAAAATCCACCATGCCATAGTTGTTCCACAAGAGTCCATAACCCTTATTGGAGATGAACATGGGTATAGAGATTTGCGTGTTTACCTGAGTGAGATGACGCGACACACCTCGCACATTGACGAAACCATCCTGAAACTGTCCCAAGCCAAAAAGACTTTCATCGACAGGAGAATCCATCGTCAGCGTCGCCTCATGCGTTGCCTCGCCA
>JBGUMY010000216.1:0-4540 GCA_045117095.1 Bacteroidaceae bacterium
TCGCAGTCTGCAGCACCAGAGGAGACGAAGAGCTCGTTGGCCTTGATCTGCACGGGCTGGTAGTTGTCCACAATCTTCTGAGCTTCGGGAGAGAGCACCACCTGGTCAACCCACTTGGTGGAATCTTCAGACTCTGGGTCTGCAGGAATGGTCTCAGATGGGAACTCCTTGGCCTGGTCGAGCAGACGGTCGCAGATGTCGTTGGTCTCCATGTAGTCCTGGATGAACTCCTGACGCACGTCGATGTTGTCCTTGTTCTGGAGGTAACGGTTGTAGGAGCACTCGATGAATCCGTAGAGGACGAAGCCTTCCGTGTTGGGACCCATGTCGTCGATACCTTCCTTAAACATCTTGTAAGCTACGTTGTTATCTACGGTTGGACAGAAGTAATAGTAGTCGTAGGCCTTGCGGCAGATGATGTTACCCTTGGTCGAAGTGGTCTTTGGGGTAGCGAAAGAGTTCAGTGCATCGAGATATTTGAGACGCTGGTCGTAGATGGCCATGAGCTTGTCGAAATACTCTTTTTTCTTGCTGGCATCTGTCTCTTTTTGGATGAGCTGCTCAAACATCCATGCACCGTCAGTATAAACGCGTACCATAGACAGAGGAGCTTTTTCAAACACGTACTCCCATGGCTCGATTGCCTCGACATAACTTTGGCGCTTGAAGGCGTCCTGATAAAGTGAGAGGCTGCCGAGCACATCGATGGAGTCTTGGCCATGACCGATGCGGTCGTTGAGTGATGTACCCTTGAGATTCTGTGCGGATGCTGCTACAGCGATAAGGGTCAGGAGGCTTGCAAATACAATCTTCTTCATACTTCTATTTATTTGTTGTTAATATTATTGTTCTGTTGACTGTGTTTTAATATGTTGTTTTTATGATGCAAAAGTAGTGAATGTTTATCACACGCTAATAGGAAATACCTCTTTTTTTGTGGGGAAAGTCCTATTGGGATTAGTGTTGAGCGTTAAAAGTTAGGAGTTTAGGGTTCCTTAATTCAGTTTGGACTTGTAGAACCAGCGTTCGCTGAAACTGATACCCAAGCATAACTTGAAGTAATTCTCAATGAGGGTGCCTGGCTGCATGGTGGAGGCATTGAGATAGGGGATGTTGGTGTGTACCCACTGCACAGACATGTTGAGGCGGGGTATGTTTCTCTTTCTCATGTCGAGGGAAGTGATGTGGGCATTGGCGATAGGAAAGGAAATACCTGCCGACACTCCAATTTCGTAAGGCTTCTTAGTGACAACGCCTGTCACATCAGGTTTGGCGTAGGTCTGAGCATAATAGCCACCCACTTTATAGGTGCATTTGCTGAAATAATGGCCTGAGAGTGGATTGGGTGTCCAGTCCAGCCCGGAAGCAAACTTGATGCGGTCATTCAGTTGACCTACCGTGGAGGTGTAGGTTTCCGATATGGTGCTGCCAGAGAATCCTGTCTCATGATTGGGGAATCGAGTACCGCTCCATCGCTGCAGTTCGAAATCTGCTCCGATTCGGAGGGTGTTGCTATGATAGTAAGTGACACCTGCTGCAATGGAGGTTGGCCAATGGAAAGCGCTCTTGATGGTGTCGTTGGTTTTTGTGTCCCCTGAAGTGTCGGATGTGAGAATTTCTGTTGTGCGATAGGCATCGTTGCCAAAGTTATGCCCCAAGGTGTAGGCTACACCTAACACAATCTGGTCTTTCTTGTTGATGGGCTGGATATATTGCAAGCCAGCCTGCAGGTTGTAGGTGCTGATTTCTGCTGAGTAGGTGCGTTTCAAACCGAAGGCATTGCTCTCGCTGAAGGCCATTTGCATGTTGTGGGTATAGTCGCCCCAGATGTAACCCACGTTGAAACCGATGGAGATGGGTTTGAAGGGGTTCCATCCTGTACCGAAAATGACTTCACGCAGACCTCCATCTCCATTGAAATTATAGGACGAGGTGATATTCTCAGTGCCTTCCAATTTTTCAGAGGAAGACGAAAAATCGTATTTGATGTTGGTGATAGGCAGCAGTCCGATGGTCATGCCGACATGACGGAAAGCACGGAACTGGAATGCAAAATAGTCAAAACTGGTGTTGCGAAGGTTCTGCTGCAGATTGCCCATCTTGTAGTTGCTGTTTTGAAAAGTGATGCCCATGTCGAAGAGAGCTGTCACAGAGTCAACAGCGGAATATGAGGCAGGGTTTGCCATGTTGATTTGTTGTCCGTTGCGAAATCCTTGTGCAACGCCGCCCATGCCTTTATTGAACCCCATCGCCCGCTCGGACTGAATGCCAAAACCATAACGCGAGTAGGGCGAATTGACGCCGTTCTGCGCATGGAGGGCGGTCACGAAGGTCGTTGCGATGATGGCAAGTGTGAGTTTATTCATTCTTTTTGATGTCGAATATTCAATTTGACTGCAAAATTACACCTTTTTAAGGAGTTCGTCAAATAATATCTTCTTTAAGCGAGTTAAAAAAACTGAAAGAGGGGAATTTGACGCTTATTTATGCTTTTGTCCCTTGGTTTGAGGACTTATTTTTGTTTTTGTTACGATGTTTACCATTCCCTTTTCGGTTATACCGTCCCTTGCCACCATGTCTGCCAGGGGTATGGCGACGACCCTTAGATGCGCTGGCGCTGATTTCAGGTTTCTCACCACATCCTTCAGGCAGGTCGGGTTTGGGAATATCCTTCTCGATGAGCCTTTCAATCTTGACCAGATTGGGCCAGTCTTTGGGCGTGACCAGCGTGACAGCTTGACCGTCACGATTAGCACGTGCTGTACGTCCGATGCGATGCACATAATCTTCAGGGTCACGTGGCGTGTCGAAGTTGATGACCATCTGGATGTCATCGATGTCAATGCCACGGCTCACGATGTCTGTAGCAATGAGGATACGAATGCGACGGTTCTTGAAACCCAACATGATTTCTTCACGTTCGCGCTGATCCAAATCGCTGTGCATGGCGCCTACATTGAAACCTTTCCGTTTCAGGATCAAACTCAATTCTTTAACCCTTTGTTTGGAGGAACCGAAGATAATGACACGGTCGAGTGAATCATCGCTGAGTACTTGCTCCACAATGCGCTCTTTCATGCCGTCGTAGCATACATAGGCTATCTGCTGAATCTTCTCCGCTGGTTTCGACACAGCAATCTTCACCTCCACTGGATTGTGCAGGATGTTCTGCGCCAACTTCTGAATATTGTCTGGCATCGTGGCTGAGAACATAATGGTCTGACGGTCTTCGGACAGGTAAGATGCAATCTTCATGATGTCATCGTAAAACCCCATGTCGAGCATGCGGTCAGCCTCGTCAAGGATGAAGAAGGACACTTTCTTCAGATTGATGTGTCCACCATTCAGATGGCTGATGAGTCGACCTGGAGTAGCGATGATAATGTCTGCTCCCAATTCCAAACCTCTGCGTTCTTGTTCGAAGCGGATGCCATCATTGCCACCATAGACAGCAACAGAAGACACACCATCCAAATAATAGGCAAAACCTTCCACTTGCTGATCTATCTGCTGTGCCAGTTCACGGGTGGGTGACATGATGATGCAGTTGACGGAGTCCTTGGGATAGTTGCCATGACTCAGCTCATCGAGCACGGGTAGCAGGTATGCGGCAGTCTTTCCTGTTCCTGTCTGTGCAATGCCCATCAGGTCGTGACCCTCAAGAATCTTAGGGATGGCCTGTTCTTGAATGGGAGTACACTCTTCGAAGTTCATTGCGTCGAGCGCATCGAGCAATTCGTCTGATATGTTTAGTTCGTCGAAATACACTTGTTATTATGTTTTTTATATGTTATTATCTATCTTGGAGCCTTCTTGTAATAGTAGAGGGCGATGAATGCATATACGAAATTAGGAATCCAAACGGCAATGGCAGCAGGGAAGTTTGCGTTGATGGCCAAGCTGGACACCACAGTCTGGAACATGATGTATGCCAAGATGAGTGCCAAACCGATGCCGAGTGCGATACCCATACCGTTCTTGCGTTTTCGTGCTGAGATGGATACACCGATGATAGTAAGAATGAAAGTGGCAAAGGCTGTAGCACCACGTTTGTAGTATTCCACCTCAAATTGCTGGAGGTTTGCGAAGCCACGTGCTTTTTGTCGTTCGATGTGACGGCGCAGCTCTGGTGTAGTGAGCGTCATCTCCATGTCTCTCGAAGCCATCAGATCTTGGGGCTGAATCTTGATGATGGTGTCGAGCTTGTTGCCACTTGTGATGACCTCACGCATTCCCTGCAAGTCGCGTGTTTGGTAACTTGTGATGACCCAATGGTAGGGCTCATACGAGAGGGTGTCGTACTGGATGCTCATGGCTTGCAGATGCTTCACCAGCTTTTTGTCTTCAAACTTGTCGAGGGTGAAGTCGAACGCCATCTTATGGCTTTCCTCATATCGTCCGAAATAAGCAATCACTCCAGAATCAACCTCCAACTGCACATTGGAGGTGAAGTCCTGACGTCCACGATTCTTGTACCGGTTCTCGAATCTGACTCGCTTGACATTTCCTTTTGGGATGATGTAAGCCCCTAGTCCGTAGT
>JBGUMY010000217.1:0-2279 GCA_045117095.1 Bacteroidaceae bacterium
GACCTACGAAGTTGCGGTTGCTGGTAGAGATGGAGAGTTTGCCTGCTGGCACCTTGTCAGGATTCATGGCGAGGCATGAAGAGCAGGAAGGAAGACGGAGTTCGAAGCCTGCCTCTTCCAGAATCTTGTCGATACCTTCATCGATGATTTGCTGGCGAACGAGCCAAGAACCAGGCACCAACCAAGCCACCACGTTGTCAGCCTTCTTCTTCCCCTTCACTACAGAGGCGAAAGCACGGAAGTCTTCGATGCGTCCATTGGTGCATGCGCCCAAGAAGCAATAATCCACAGGCACTCCCTCGAGTTTCTGACCAGGTTCGAACTGCATGTATTCGAGCATCGAGAGGAATTGAGAACGGTCGGGCTCTGGAATCTCTTCAAGCGTAGGGATAGCCTCATCAATAGCGATACCAGCACCTGGATTCGTACCATAAGTGATACGAGGTGCGATGTCTTCAGCACGATAGGTTACCTCCTTGTCGAACACGGCATCTTCGTCAGAGTAGAGTTTCTTCCACTCCTCCACAGCCTTGTCCCACGCTTCACCCTTGGGAGCATACTCACGACCCTTCAGATAGGCAAAAGTTGTCTCATCAGGAGCAATCAGACCTGCACGTGAACCCATCTCGATGGAGAGATTGGAAAGGGTCAGACGTCCTTCCATACTCATGTTGCGAACTGCTGAGCCAGCATATTCCACAGCATAGCCAGTAGCACCAGAAGTGGTCATCTGTGCCATGATGTAAAGTGCCACATCCTTGGCTGTCGTACCCTCTGGCAGCGTACCTTCAATGTTGATGCGCATCGTCTTGGGCTTACTCTGTAAGATGCACTGAGAAGCGAGCACCTGTGCCACCTCACTCGTACCAATACCCATCGCAATGGCACCCACAGCACCATGTGTAGAGGTGTGAGAGTCACCACACACGATGGTCATGCCTGGCAGCGAGAGTGCTTTCTCAGGTCCCACCACATGGATGATACCATTGTCCTTTGTGCCCATCGCAAAGTGCTTGATGCCAAACTCTTCGCAATTGGCCTTCAAGGTCTCCACCTGCTTGCGACCAACAGGATCGTTGATGACCTCTTGTTGATCGGAAGGGGTATTGTGGTCAGGCATGGCCACCACATGGTCAGGTCTGAACACCTTGATTTTCTTGTCTCTCAATGTGTCGAACGCCTGCGGGCTTGTCACCTCGTGCGCATACAAGCGGTCAATATACAATTGTGTGGGGCCATCCTCCACATTCTGCACCACGTGGGCATCCCAAATTTTGTCAAAGAGACAGACCCCTTTTGTCCTACGGACATCTCCCCCTCTATGGGGAGAACCATCCGGCATGCTTGTATTGTTGTTTACTTCCATATTATATTACAAATTATTCTTTATTGTTTGAATTACTTTTTCCGTTTCGTTTATCACTTCGTCGTTGGTAAACCTAATAACACGAAAACCAAACTGTTCAAGTTCCTCCGTTCTATACGCGTCATGTTCCATCTGTTGATTCGTGAAATGGTATGCACCATCCACCTCCACAATCAGTTTCTTTTCCAAACACACAAAATCCACGATAAAATCATAGATGATGTGCTGACGTTTGAACTTTGCCCCCAACTCACTTCCACGCAACTGTTGCCACAGACACTTCTCCGCATTGGTTTGGTTATTACGGTTCTCACGGGCATATTCCTTCAATAAGGCATACCTATCAGAACTTGCCGTTTGGAAATCACGCAACATATTCACGTCTCGTCCCCCAAACACCCCGCATGGCCCTCTCCCCATAGAGGGGGAGATGCCCTTTAGGACAGAGGGGGTCTGTTCTTCATCCTCTAAATTTATTGATACAGTCAATGTAGGCCTCGACGGAAGCAGTGACGATGTCGGTATTGGCACCAAAACCATAATAAAGGTGGTTGTTGTACTCCACCTGCATGTGTACCTTACCCATATCGTCTGAACCCTTCGAAATGGCCTGAATGGTGAACTCCTTGAGAGTCATCTTGCGCTTGATGATGCATTTCAACGCATTGATGGCAGCATCCACTGGGCCATTACCTGAAGCCGCAGCCTCGAAGTGCTCATTGGCCACCTGCAAACCGATGGAAGCCACAGAACGAACACCCTTACCAGTAGTCACCTGCAGGTAATCCAGTTTCACGTTGTGAGTAGCACTGCGCTCTGCACCTGCCAACACGAGGATGTCATCATCCGTCACCTCCTTTTTCTTGTCAGCGAGTTTCAAGAATTCCTCATAAATCTTATCAAGTTTCTCTCC
>JBGUMY010000218.1:0-4617 GCA_045117095.1 Bacteroidaceae bacterium
TCAACTTATTCTCAATCGTCTCATATTCATCTGGATGCTCAAACTTGAAACTCAAATCCTCCAGTTCAGTCTTGATAGAGTTCAGTCCTAAACGATTGGCAAGCGGCGCATAAATATAGAGCGTTTCGCCCGCAATCTTGTACTGCTTGTTGACAGCCTGACTACCCAACGTGCGCATATTGTGCAGACGGTCCGCTATCTTGACAAGGATGACGCGAATATCATCGCTCATCGTCAGCAACAACTTCTTAAAGTTCTCCGCTTGAGCCGAAGCATGGTCACCAAAGATGCCACCCGAGATTTTGGTCAAGCCATCCACAATCTGAGCAATCTTAGGCCCGAACATGTTCTCGATGTCCTCAACCGTATAGTCGGTATCTTCCACCACATCGTGGAGAAGGGCTGAACAAATGGAAGTGGAACCCAAACCAATCTCGATGCAGACAATTTGAGCGACTGAAATAGGATGCAGGATATAAGGTTCACCAGACAAACGGCGCACTCCCTTGTGGGCATGCTTGGCAAAGTTGAAAGCCTTCGTGATGATATCGACTTTCTTCCGATGCTTGCTGGCAAGATAAGCATCTATCAACTTCTGAAACTCATCATTAATCTGTTTCTCCTCAAGTTCTGAATCGGTCATCGTTGTTTCCATAAAGCCTCCTTTTTGAATAGGTTACGCACTTTTCTCTTTAAATCGGTGATACGCTATATCCATAGAGTCGTTAACAAACTCTTTTCTATCAGCAACATCGCTATTTCACACGAATTTTCTGTCCTGGACGTATGATATTGCCCTTGATGCCATTCATCTGACGAAGTTTAGCAACGGTCGTTCCATTCTTTTTGGCGATAGATGACAAAGTATCGCCACTTTTGACAGCCACTGAACGTGTCTGCTGACGACGGGTCGTTGTGCGAGAAGAACGTGCCTGTCTGCTTGTTGAACGAGTATTGCGGGTCGTTGTTGTCTGATCTTGTACAGCGGTTTCCACATCTTCAGTAAAAGCTCTTCGAGTATTGGACACCAATACTCCACCAACGGCCTTGCCACCATAGATGCTGTCCTCATAAAGAAGGAAATCCTCAATAGACCCAGTAGGCAGACGCAATGTATAACCAGCAGGAATGATGTCCTTGCGATACTGAGGATTGATGGAACGAAGTTCATCAACCGTGACATTGCACTTGGATGCAATCTGCGCAAAAGTAACCTCACGCTGCACAATCACTGTGTCAGACTCCAATGGCAGATTGGCTTCATGAGGAACGATACCATGCTCGCAATAATAGTTCATGATGTAGGTCGCCGCAATGAAGGCAGGCACATAACCACGAGTCTCACGTGGCAACCTGTTATAGACCGACCAGAAATCAGCACCTTCCTGATTTCCCGTGCGAGTGATGGCCTTCTGTACATTACCTTCTCCACAGTTATAAGCAGCAATGGCCAAACTCCAATCACCAAACATGTCATAAAGGTCGCTCAGATAATGAGCAGCTGCTTCGCTGGACTTGATAGGATCCCGACGTTCATCCACTAAAGTGTTCACTTCCAATCCATAACGCTTACCTGTTCCAATCATGAACTGCCAAAGACCTGCAGCACCGGCTCTGGAAGTGGCAGAGGGACGAAGAGCGGACTCAATCACAGGCAAGTACCTCAGTTCGAGTGGCAAGCCATAACGTTCCAATGCCTCCTCAAAAATGGGATTATAGAAATTGGCTGAACCCAACATAATCGACACAGAACTCTTCATGCGATTGCTATAGGAGTCGATAAACTTGCGGGTCACGTCATTCAGAGGCATCTCAATCGTGGTAGGGATGCGTGAAAGACGGCTGACGAGCACAGAATCATCATAGGAAAGAACTCGGCTGACCCCAGTTCCCTCAGTCAGGTTTGTGCTATTAGTGTAATCCTTCATCAGTTCCTCATCACTGATGAGCATTCCTTCTGGCATATCAAAGGATTCCGCATTCACCTCAGTGGTAGTTTCACCATTGGTCGTAGTTTCCACGTCAGTGGTAACATCCACACTATCCACAGCCGTCGTTATCTCCTGTCCGACAGCATAGGATGCGCATAAAACTGAAATACTGGCAATTATAATCTTCTTCATCATGTCGTATATATTTTAATGATTTCAAAAAACAAGGCTGCATTGCAAGCCATAGGATTGAGTGCTAATCCCCTGAGCACGCAAGGCTGAATACTTCTCATTGATAACGGTCGGATGAACTCTCAAAGTCAAATCTCGACTGATATCAAAACTCGACAGTTCTGCATCCACATACGCATCGACGATGGACAAAGCATACACTCCAATCATGAAGAACATGCTCAAATCGCGATAACGCCGATAGTAATTCTTCTTCCTTCTGAAGAGATCCTTCAGACGCTGCTCATTGGCCTTCACATCGTAATGGGTAGGAATGAAATTCTCATAACTCTTCGTATTCTCATCACTATCCATAATGTCGATATATGCCTGAGAATAATCACGATACATCGTATTGTTCCAGGTCATCGCATAAACACATCCCAAAAAGCCTCCATATACAAGTGGAAGTTTCCAATACTTGCGATTGTAAATCTGGCCGCCACCAGGAATGACAATGGCAAGCCATAGGGCTTTCTTCGGGTCAGGGACAAAACGACCCTTCAGTTTTGAATCCACACCAATCGTCATTGAATCCACCGTGAAACCATTCATCAATGAATCGACTGTCAAAGTGACATGGGTAACAAGCGTATCACCTACCTGCACCGTATCCTCAGGCACAGAATCCACTGGTTGCTGAAGAGTGCCCTCTCGATGAACACGAGCCAAGGGCATAACATCTCCGTCCTTCACTTCTTGCGCACGAACGTCAATAAAGTAAAGCAACAACAGCATGATGATACCAAACAGATGATATGTAGATGTAGTGTGTCTCAATATCTTTTTATTTTTGGAAAAGAGAGATGATTCGACGCATATCATCTGCATCCTTAAAAGAGAATGAGATGCGTCCACCACCCTTCGGTGAACAAGACATCTTTGCCGTTGTCCCCAACAATTGAGAAAACTCACCGAGGAGACTCTCCAATTCTTCCGTCAACTGTTTTGAAGCTGAAGGTTTGTTGGATGAACTTTTTATGTCCCCCCCCTCATTGACATTCTTGACAAGTTCCTCGACTTGACGAACAGAATAGCCCTTGTTCTGTATTTCATGAAACAATTTCACTTGTGCTTTAGGATCTTCCAAAGCCAACAAAGCACGTGCATGTCCCGTATCAATCTGATGGTTCTGAATCGCCACCTGCACAGGGGCTGGCAACTTCAAGAGACGCAGATAATTAGCAATCGTCGCACGCTTCTTTCCCACACGCTCGCTCAGTTTCTCCTGCGTTAGGTCATACTCATCAAGCAAGTGCTGGTAGGCCAAAGCGATCTCGATGGAATTGAGATCTTGACGCTGGATGTTCTCAATCAGCGCCATCTCCATCACATTTTCATCACTGGCCGTACGGATATAAGCAGGGATGGAAGATAAACCTGCCTTTTGAGAGGCACGCCAACGACGCTCACCAGCAATAATCTGGTAATGTCCATTCTCCATTTCCCGCAGCGTGATGGGCTGAATAATACCTATCTCAGCAATGGAATCAGCCAATTCTTGAAGAGACTCCTCATCAAAATCGCGGCGTGGTTGTTGAGGATTACGCTCTATCAGATGAATGTCTATCTCATTGATGGTAGAAGAGCCTTCGGTATGCACATCCTCTGTAGAGATAAGCGCATCCAACCCCTTTCCCAATGCTGAACCAAACTTCTTTCTTACAGCCATATTTCTTTCTATCTATTAAATACTATTCTTGCTACTATGATTTTATCAAACCCTCTATTTCTTCTCACGTGCCGCAATCTCCTTGGCCAAAGCTATATGATTTTTCGCACCCGTGGACGTTGCATCATAAAGGATACAGGGAATGCCATGGCTGGGAGCTTCTGAGAGTTTGACATTACGCTGGATGACCGTCTTGAACACCAATTCTTGGAAGTGACGCTGCACATCTTTATAAATCTGGTTGGCCAAACGAAGACGAGAGTCATACATCGTCAGTAGGAACCCTTCTATCTCTAAGTGTGGATTCAACTTTGACTTGATGATTTTAATGGTATTCAACAACTTGCTGATGCCTTCAAGGGCAAAATATTCACACTGAACAGGAATGATGACAGAGTCTGCCGCTGTCAAGGAATTCACCGTGATGATTCCCAACGAAGGAGAGCAATCAATAAAGATATAGTCATACTCTGACCGCAGAGGATCCAAAACTCTTTTCAGAATCGTTTCTCGCTTATCTACATTCAGCATCTCTATTTCAGCCCCGACCAAATCAATGTGGCTGGGAATCACATCTAATCCATCTATGTCTGTCATATAAATGGCCTCATGAGGATCGGTCGCACCTATAAGGCTGTCATATATAGAAGTTTCGACTTGCTGAACATCTACACCTAATCCGGAAGAAGCATTTGCCTGAGGGTCAGCATCCACAACAAGCACTTTCTTATCAAGCGCAGCCATGCTTGCTGCCAGGTTAATAGCTGTTGTCGTCTTACCTAC
>JBGUMY010000219.1:0-12203 GCA_045117095.1 Bacteroidaceae bacterium
ACGAAGCGGCTCAGATTCTCGTGCATCACATAACGTGCCCAACTTGGCCAGACGGCAGCCAATCCTGCCCCATGCGTCACATCGAACATACCACTCAGTTCGTGCTCCAACTGGTGCGTAGCCCAGTCATCTCTCACCCCACAGCCAGTCAGTCCGTTGTGCATCAAACTGCCACCCCACATAATCTGGGCACGATAGCGATAATCCTCTGGATTCTTCAGTACGGCAAACACGGCATTCTTCATACTGCGTAACGCAGCCTCAGCCAAGTCGGTGGTCAAGTCCATATCATCATCTTTCGTGAAATAACGCTCCATCGTGTGCATCATCATGTCGGTCACACCCGCAGCCGTCTGATAAGGAGGAAGCGTGAACGTGCGTCTAGGGTTCATGATGGCAAACTTAGGACGTGCCATGTTATTACTGTAACCAACCTTCACATCGCCATCCTCATTGGTGATGACGCTTGCTTCACTCATCTCACTGCCAGCAGCAGGGATGGTCAACACAGAAGCCACTGGCAACATCTTCGTCGGATGATCCTTGCCCATATAGATGTCCCACACCTCGCCGTCGTAACACACACCATAGGCAATGCCCTTGGCAGAGTCAATCACACTTCCACCACCTACTGCCAAGATGAAGTCGATGCCCTCTTTCTTGCACAGTTCGATGCCCTGATGCACCAATGACAATCTCGGATTGGGCACAACCCCACCCAAAGTGACATAGTCCACCCCACCTTCGCGGAGCAGACCGCAAATCTTGTCCAAAAGTCCTGAGCGCACAGCACTCTGACCACCAAAATGTACCAGCACTTTCGTGCCGCCATACTTCTTTACCAGACGAGCCACCTGCTCTTCCGATTGTTCGCCAAACACCACTTCGGTTGGCGCATAGTAATTAAAATCTTTCATTTTTCTATCACATTTATTTTAGTTATCATTTCTTTCCCCACTTCTTATCATATCGTCCTTCCGTATCCACCTTGCCACCAAACATGTTGAGCCGGTAACGCACATGGAGCATCGCATAACTGTTGATACTGTTGTAATGGGTATCGCTGCGACCCGTTGCCGACACCCAACGCTCATAGTTGCTCTGCTGTCGCAAGAGGTCATAGTAGTTGAGGGCCACCACAAGGGTCTTGCTCCTCAAGAAGGTCTTCGACACTTGTCCGTTCCAGATGAGTTCGTTCGTGTTCATCGACGGGTCGTTATACCCTCGACGGCTATACTGATGCATATTCATACTGATTTCAAATCCGACAGGCAATCGGAAAAGCATCTGACCGCCATAACTGAACTGCCACGTGTCGAGGTTGGCCGTAGGTTGAAGTTCATTGCGTGTGTGCTGATAGTTCACATTGCCATCCAGCGTCACTTCAAGCCAATCATTGCGGAAACTGGCATTCAGACGTTGGTTCAGGGTCGTGGAACGTGTAGTGTTTTTCTTCGCATCCGCTTTCATTTGCGCCACATAACTCACATAATTGTTGTAGCGCACACGGGTGTCGGTACCGATATTCCAGTGGGCAGTCGTGTCGAGCGCCGTATTAAAAGTAAAGCCACCATCTGCGTTCCAATTTCCGTTGATATTTTCAGGTCTGGAGATGCTACCACCCGTCTCAGCATTGTAACGCACAAGATTCGAGATGCTGTTACGCGTTGTTCGGTAGTTGGCATACACCACAACCGAACGTTTATATTTGGCGATATAATTATTGTAATACACATTCAGCGAATTGGTGAACTGCGGCTTGAGTCCAGGATTTCCCTGTGTGATATAGAGCGGGTTCGAGTCATCAACGATGTCCAACAACTGTGTAATGTCGGGTTGACGGGTGTCGCCCCTGTAGTGCAACCAAATGTTCTGCTGGTCGTTGAATTTATAATGGAAATCCACTGTTGGCGTGAAATTCGTCACCGTACGAATGGTATCCACATAAATACCACGATAGTTTTGGATGAAGTTCGAACGTTGGGGCTGTAAGAGCAAACCCACATTGTAGTCATACTTTTCCTCCCAATGCCGCAAAGTCATGCGGATGTTGTGGGTGTAGTTTTTGTATTCAGAATAGCGACTGAGACTCCTGTCAAGGTAGTGCTCGAGGGGATATCCAAGGGTTCCGAAGGCTGAATTTTCTCCCAACCACGTGTCCCAATCACGATACACAGGAACGATATTAGTAAAGACATTCAGGGGTTCATGGCTAAAATCGTAGGTCAGGCGGTCACTCTTGCTCTGGTTGTAACGTAACTCATAATTGGTCTGCAAGTGCGCTCCTTTCCAGAGGGGTTCGCTGTAATTGAGACTCACCACATAGCCCTGGTTGTCCGAGGGGGTCGTGTTGTACCGTGCTGTAAAATAAGTGGAATCCTCTCCTGCTTGATTCTTTATTTTGTAGAGGTGTACCTCATTGTTCGACACATTCCGTTGCTGGTTGTCGCCCAAACTGCCTTCCACACGCATGGTGATGTTTCTACCACGGGGATTCAGACGGCGATAAAACTGCAACATACCCCATGCATTCTGGTTTCGTCCAAAACTCATTTCGGTTCTTCCACTCTGGTTCACCGCCAAATTTCGCTGATTCATCGCTGTGATGGCATCTGCCTCCAAAGGGTCTGAGGCATAATGATAAGGGTCATCGCTGAAAGTGGCAGATAGCGAAGACGTCGTTCCGTCGTTCGTCCCGTAACTGCCATTGGCACGGAACAGGATATTGGTCAACGTGTCCGGTTTCCACTCCACACGCAGATTGCCATTCCAGGTATTATTACGCGTCAAGTTCACGGAGTTGCTGTTCGAGAACGTTCGGGATTCCTCGCTATAGAAATTCTCACTGGAATTCTGATTGCGGTTGTCGCCATTACGATGGTTCCACCTCACACTCAAATCCACTTTCAACTTGTCGCCGTCATCATAGTTCAGGTTGGTACCTAACATCTTGTTGGTGTTCAGTCCTCGTCGGTTCCACCATCCAGCATTTTCCTCTTTATTGTTCCCATTGCCGAATAGCATGATGCGGGTCTTGTCCGTGAAGCTGCTTCCCATACCACGCAGGGCGTAGCGATCTTCCGTACCACCCGCAACATCGAAGTTCGTCATGTAACCTCGGTTCATGCCCTTCTTGATGGTGAAGTCCAACACCGTCTCTTTGTTGCCATCCTCAATACCTGTGATACGAGCTTGGTCACTCTGCTGGTCATAGAATTTCACATTTTGGATGATGCTCACGGGAAGATTCTTCAGTGCTGTCTCAATATCGCCCAACATGAACTCCTTACCATCCACCAGAATCTTCTTCACCACTTTGCCATTGATGGTGATATTGCCATCCTCGTCAATGTCGGCACCAGGCATACGTTTGATGAGTTCCTCCACCGCCGACCCTTCAGGGGTACGGTATGCTTCAGGATTATAAAGGAGCGTATCTTTCTTCACCACCACCTGCGCTGCATTGGCTTTCACCACTGCCTCTTTCAGCACCAGATCGTCAGGAACCATCCTGATATTTCCCAAATCCATATTCTGTTCCCGTCGGAGCGTTACCTCACGCTCTTGGGTTTGATAACCTACAAACGAAATCTTCAAGCGGAACGTACCTACCGAAGGCACATCCACCGAGAAGTTGCCTCGGCTGTTCGACACCGTACCGCCTACAAAAGCGCTGTCAGCAGCCCAAAACAACTGAATAGACACATGCTCCATCGGCTCTTTTGAGTCCACGTCAGTCAAGTGTCCGTTGATACTGAAATTACTTCGAGAATCTTGTGCCATCGCACTAAAATATGCCACGCAAAGCAGCAAAGAGAGCAGTAAACCTTTCATTTAATGAGTGTGTATGTGTTGTGTTCTTTTAAGACCCACCACCACCCCGAAAGTTTAACAAGTCATTTCCTTATTATGGATTTTTAACAAACCCACTTATGCCACTCTATCCACTTCATTTCGTCCAGACCTTACGTCCTTCTTCGTCGATATAGACACCTCCCACGATAGGTTTTCCTTTCACCGCACGTCCTCCCAAGTCATAGTGCTGGGAGTGAGAACGAGAGGAGGGACTGGGCACAACGGGCGCATTGATGGCATCAACTTCTTCGTGAGCGAACTGCCACGTGTCAAAATAAACACCATTGGCTTCCGTGAAGATAAAGAAGACATTCTTCAGACCCAGAAATTTCGCAGAATTGAGCGTGATGACGTGTTCGTTAAACAAAGAAGATGCAAATTCCACGGTGGCCACAGGCTGAGCAGTCTTGCTGCCAAGCCGTATCTCCATCTTGCCTGTTCCTTTCGCACGGAGTGTGAAGGAAGTGGCTCCCGACGTACCGAAATCCACGTTGCGCACCATCGTCCAAGCCCCAGCGTCCATCTTCACTTGCAAATTGCGCGAGGCATCATTACCCAAATCACTGATGGAAGTGTTCTTGCTGATATTCGAGAAATCTTCATACATCACACCACCACAGGTAGCCATCGTCTCGGCCTGTTGTAATTCGTAAGGGTTAAGGTTGCGTGTCGCCTGTACACCCGTCTTATTCATAGTCACTTTGTTGAGGGTCTGGGTGCTTTCGTCCACCGTCACCTTGTTCACACCAATGGAACGGAAACCCGACGCCCCCGTGTTCATGGTCTGTTCCAACAACGTGGAATGATAGAAGAGATAATAGGAGTCACCAAATTTCTGCAAACGGGTATGATTATTGCCCCACCCCATACCAAAGTTACCTTCATTAGGCACATACTCACCACGATACTCCCACGAATCAGGGTCTAACGGAGTGTCGGTCACCATATAGCACATACTGCACGAAGAGGGAGCAGGATTACTGCCACGCTTTGCATACTTGTTCCAATCATTGCGGTCACTCCACGAGGTGTTATAGGTATAGACAAAGCGCCCGTCCATGATATTCAACTCACTGGCTTCGAAGAGATAAGGGGCTGGCAGTTTCACAGCGCTTCCATCCAAACCCGTCATCGTTGATTTCAGTTTCGCCATGCGCGAATTGCCTGGCATGAGTTTCGAACCCGATGCCTGCGGATCACCACCACCAAAAGCGATCCAACCCGTACCTTCCTCATCTATCACGACACCAGGGTCGAAGATCCAGTTGCAAGGCTTCACCCCTGGCGTATCACCATCAATCATAGGCTTGTCCAAAGGCGACCTCCAAGGACCAAGGGGCGAAAAAGCCTTCAACACGCCTATGCTGCCGCCGCTGTTGGCAAAGTACAAGAAGAACTCACGCAAACCACTGGAGGTCTCTCTCCAAGTGACAGAGGGAGCCCAAGAGGCTGAGAAACGCCAGCCCCACGAAGAACAGACCTTACCAACATCGATGGTACCATGGAACGTCCAGTTCACCATATCATCAGAGGAGAACACCACCAATGAACGGATGTTGCCATAACCGTTCGAGCCCGACTTTCCGTTTCTGAGGAACTGCTGATGGTCATTGGTTCCATACACATACACACGGCCATCGCACACCAGAGAGGTGGGGTCGGCACAGAAGACCGAAGCACTCAGCGGATTGCCATTGTTCACATCCTTATAATTCTTTGCCATACTTTGGGCATGGGATGACACACAACCCCAAGCCCCCATTGCCAAAGCCAGTAAAAAATGCCGATACATACACATAAGTTTTCAGTTCATATTCAATAAGCAGCGACAAAGGTAGAGAAAAAAGTGATAACAAAAAAGAAAAACAGAAAGTTTTTTTGGTGGAATCAAGAAAAGAATGTACCTTTGTGGCCACAAACTCAAAAAAGATAGCCATCATGAGAAAAATATTCCTTTGGATGCTTGCCGCTATCCTGACTCTCTGCGGCACAGCGTTGTTCACATCGTGTCACGACGATGATGACAACAGTAACAACAGCAGTACCAACACCGACATCGAGGAACTGCGTGAAATTGAATGGAAGAAGTGCGCCCAACCAACATTCTTCTTGACTGAAGCTTTTGAGTATGAAGATGAGGACTTTGTGGCGGCTCTCCGCTACCGTTTCCCCAATCAGGTAAGCAGCATGAAACAGGCTGAAGTGGCATTCGTGACACCCAACTGGATGATGAAACACATCCCTGAGTTGAGCGAATTCTACGACCGAGGAGGTCTCATTGTGATGATGCGTCCAAAGGAAAGTCTAAAAAATCTCATTGATAATTTGCCTGATGATTTGGATGATCTGTTTTTCAGCGACAATGAGCAGATGGAAGAATTGTTCTATGCTTACAGCAACGGCAACCGTTACTACACGCTGTATGATGAGCCAGAGTTCGATGGGGAGTATGATGATGAAGTGACGGAAATGTCAGACGAAGAATGGAAAGCCATTGAAGAGAAAAGTAAAGCTTTTGCTCAAGACCCTGAAGACGATGAGGATGATGACCTCTACGACAACGATACAGACCACAACGAGAACTATTTCCAGACTCGGCTCTCTCCGTTCATGGATTTCGTCGAGGCAGTCAGTCAGAAAACACGCTCGATGAGCACACGTGGCGAGGATGCCAGCGAGATGAAACTGGACATGGACAGAGATGGTATTTGGTTCGAGAAAAGCATACCTATCACACTCAATCACGTTATCCAGAAGGACTACCGCTGGAACAAAAGCAGTTCCGTGAATGTCAAGTTGTGGGTGAGCTCTGCCTATATGCTCAAGTCAAACGGACAGAACAAGTCGGGCGACTACTATCTGGTGAGAAGTGAAGTGACGCCTCACATCAAGCCTTTGTGGGAGGTGGCTTCAAAGCCTTATGGATGGTGCCGTTGCCGCATCTATGCATACTGGCTTGACAAGATGTATGTGAAGTACGAACTGCTCGGAGCCAACGGTCAGGACATTTCCAACAACGTGAAGTACTACAAGCGTCCGCTGCCCGACACGGAAAATGCGGAAACCACCCAGTCCAACGGATTCACTTGGGGAATCAATGGTTCGCTCTCTGGTGAAGTAGGTAAGGAAGGAAGCAAAGTTTCGGGCAACATAGGCTTCAGCCTCGAATGGTCGGACGAAACCAGCTTCACTTACAAGGCGCTCGACTTCTCGCGTGACTCAAGAACGGTAGCACCCGAATACACTTACTTCACCAATGTAACCTTGACCGACGCTGACTATGAGGATGAGGTCAGAACCAATGGAAACTTCCCAACCATCACCCACACAGAGTTCACCGTCACCAGCGCATGGATTTGGTACGTGCCTCGCAACACATCCCTGGGCGTGGACGAAAATGCAGAGGGCAGCTTCAAGATCAGGATGTCGGTGAAACCTACCTATGCATCGTGGTACCACTGGCGTTGGGCATTAGAATACAACAGCAACAAGAAGACCTACAATGGCTACACGTTAGGCGATGACGGGTGGTACGTCCATACCGACACGATTCCCGCACCCGATCGTACACCTTGGGGGGTAGTAGCGCTCAAGAATGCGGCATCGGCTTATACTGTGGGCAACATCACGATTTACAGGCAGGATGAATTTGCGGCCAAGGGCACCAAGGCGCCTGTCGTTGGCACGATACCCAGTTCGTACAATGTGAATGAGGTGGCGAAGAAATACCTCGCCGAAGGCACTTACGCCCTCACTTACCAAGCCATCGACCCCAATCAGAACAACAAGGTGCTAGGCAATTGGAAGTATGAGAACATCGTCATCAAGCAGGGGGCGAACGAGCAAGAGGCAACCACCGAAATCTCGACCATCAATGCGAAGAAGATCAAGTAACCGTCCGATGCCTCAGAAGCCGTCGCTCCTTCCACTGCCTCACGGGTGAGCGTGTTGCCTGTTCACGTTGCGTATCTTTTCCAGTATCTTGGCATTCCATTCAGAAGAGCCAGGCATTTGATAGCGGCAATATCCCGTGGGTGAGGGAATGAAGGAAGTCTCGGCGTTGTCGTTGACCATCACATTACCACGTTCCGACAGGCTGAAGAGTTCATCACCCTCCACCGCCTGGATGACGGGCAGAAGATCCCACATCTTCTGTCCTGTGTTGCAGTTGCGGGTCATATACACCTGCTTGATGGGATGCACATCCGTCCAATCGATGTCGGCAATGACTGTTTCTGGCCGATACTCCACGCCATCACCCACCTCACCAGGCGACATCATGATGTTCACCTCAGCGGGCCACATACGGAAAAGTGTCTGCGCACTTCCCAAGCTTTGACTGAAATTGTATTCTATGGATTCTACAGCATCCCCAAAGACACCGCCCATCAAGTAGAGACATTTCACCTTACGACGCACCAACTCAACGCCAGAGAGTGGAGAATAACTGTCGGGGGCTGACTCCAGCAATTGTGCCAGACAGGTGACAAAGCCCACGCTCACAAGACTGACCGAGTGGTCAGGCTGGGCGGCCAGCAGTTGGCGATAAAGTTGCCAGCCGTCGGGCAGCGATGCATAGTCGGTCAACGAACGTTGAAACATCGGTTGTCCGTTGTCATCCGTATAGTTGTAGAGCAGTCGGTAGTCAATAAACACACGGGGGGCTTTCACACCGTTGCGCACCCATCCGATAGGCACATCGCCATGACCGAAATAGGTGTTCATCACATCGGCGCAGGCGGCATAGTCTTCGCCCTCGCGGTTAACGACCACGCCGAGCAGTTTGCACCGTCCCTCATCCTCGTACCGATACAGCATTTCTAAGGCAAAGAGGTCATCGGTTGAAGACCCGATATCGGTGTCGAAGATGACAAGCGGTACGTCCACGTGCTGTTGCAGTTCCGTGGGATGATCATCGTGGCTGCACGATGCCACCAGCATCATGCCTCCAAGGGTCATGAGGATGGCGATGACCACCCATAGTTTCATTTGCTTCATCATAATTGCATTCATGATTTACTTCGTGCCTGCGCCGTACGCTGGTCGATGACGAAGAGCGTCTGCCCCTCCCTGACAAACTGTCCTTCGGTCACACATATCTGCGTCAGCTGTCCGCTGACTTGCGGCGACACCGTCACATCTGTCTTTCCCTTCAGTTTAGCGCTGAACTTCACAGGAATCGTCATGTCCTGCTTCTTTACAGTCATCGTCTCAAAAGATGCCTCTTCCAATTGGGGTTGGTCGCCACCGCAAGCAGTCAGTACGCACGCCGTGCCAAACATCACGGCCCAATGGATATTTTTCATTTTCATAAGTGTCATATTGTTGCTTGATTAATGCAATGGTGTTAATGGATATACAAGATTGACGATAAAGATGTTGGCTGCGAGGATGATGAGATTCATCAGCAGACCAATACGCATGAAATCGCTGAAGCGGTAGCCACCAGGGCCGTAAACCAGCATGTGGGTAGGCGAACCGATAGGTGTGGCGAAGCTGCTGCTGACGCTGATCATCAGGGCGATGAGGAAGGGGAAAGGCTCATAGCCTAACTTCTCAGCTGCCTCATACATGATGGGGAAGAACATGGCACCAGCAGCGGTGTTCGAGATAAACTCAGTGATGAAGGTAGCAACTAAGCAGATGGCAGTCATCACCACAAGCGGGTTGGTGCCACAGACTTCGAGGACGCCGTTGGCGAGCCATTCAGCGATGCCCGTCTTCTGGATGGCGAGGCCGAGGACGGCACTGCCAGCAAAGACCATGAGGATTCCCCAGTTGATGGCTCGCATGGCCTGCTCCATATTGCAGCAACGGCAGATGAGCATGGCTGCGGCAGCCAAGAAGGCACATTGCAACAGCGGTATAACACCACAGGCCGAGAGCACCACCATGGCAATCATGATACCCGTGGATATCAGCGTACCATATCCGATGTTGGGCACTTCGTCAGAATCGAAGAAGTGGAGATCTTCCTTTATAGCAGGAGTATTGAAGTTGAATTTCTTCGGACATACCAACAGCAGCGTGTCGCCAGCCTGCAACACCACGTCTCTCGGCGCCTCTTTGATGCGTTCGCCACGTCGGGCTACAGCCGCCAACATCACATTATTCTCCTTCTCAAACGAGCTGTTGCCGATGGTCTTCCCGATCAGGCTACTGCCAAAGGTGATGTATGCCGTGCGCAATTGACTACTATTGTCCAGCTCATCGATGGAGAAGACATGGTGGTCGGAGCTCACCAACTGATGACGATATGCCACCACAATCAGCTCGTCTATCTGTCCTGCATAGATCAGATGGTCACCACCCATGATGGGTTCATCCTCCGTAAGGGGCAATGGGGAACCGTCGAAATGATACATCTTTATCAGGCTGCCACCTTTGACATGGAAGAAACCAGCCTCGCCCAGCGTCTTTCCGATATAAGGATTGTCCGACGGAACTCGCAATTCCACGGTATAGTCGCTCGTCGATTCGAAAGCACTCTCAGGAACCTTACGGTCGGGCAACAGACGACGCATGGCAATGACCGACAACACGCCGATGGCCAGACAGAACAGTCCAGGGATGGTCGTGGCCAGAATGTTCATGGACACACCCGTATTCTCCTCGTAGAGTCCGCTGATGATCAGGTTCGGCGGGGTGCCGATGAGGGTACAAACACCACCCATGCCCGAGGCATAACTGAGAGGTATGAGCAGTTTCGAGGGCGACACGCCCAGTTTCTTAGCCCACATCTTGACGATATTGACGAAGAGCGAAACCACCGTTGTGTTGCTGAGAAACGAACTAAGCACAGCCACTGGTATCATCAGTCGCATCACCGTCTTCGAGTAACTGTTGGGGGTGCCAAGCAAAAACCTCACAATACATTGCAACACACCCGTGTACATGAGTCCTGCGACCACAACAAACAGCACGCCGACCGTGATGACCGACGTGCCACTAAAGCCTGAAAATGCCTCCTTGGCATCAAGCACACCCGTAACGAAGAGCACACCAATAGCTCCAAGAAACACCAAATCGCTACGCCACTTGGTAAACAACAGAATGCTGAACATACTCAGTACCGTCACGATGGTGATCCATGCATCAAGACCGAAGCCTAAAAAAACAATTGAATCCATGTTTTCTATCTCACATAATACGTTTTTTAGTCCACAAAGTTACATTCTTTTGTTGATTTATCAGCGATAATCATACGGCAATCATCCGTTTTAGCACTATTTTTTGACAAGACATGTTTATTTTGTACCCTCTTTGTTTCAAGTTCCCATCTTTTTGTGCGATTTCGATTCCTTTTTCATCGCTTTGCAAGCATCATTGAGATCAATACCTCCAAAACGACACACTTGTTTTTTCATCATGGATCTGCCCCAACTTTGCAAAAACAAAAAAATAACCAAATAACTAAATAACCAAATAACCTTTTCAACCAATGCAAATTTGCATCCGTTAATTTTTGACGTCTTCTTCTTGGTTATTGATGACCCACAATCCGTTCTTTCGGCTTCCTTCTCTGCGAATAATGCCTAAATCCTTGAATTTCTTCATCTGCTTTTCTACTGCACGCTGGCTGATGCCAATGCGTTGCGCTATTTCTGCGGCTGTGGAGGAAGGTGCGGAATGAAGTGCCAACAGGATTTGCTTGTCACTTATTCCGAACTTTATTCCGAACTTTATTCCGAACTCATCACCGAACTTTACTCCGAACTCATCATTTGTTGTGGGCAATGGTTCTCCCTGATGGGCTTTCAAAGTCTGCTCATAGCTTTCTTCTATGAATTTATCATTGTCATTCATAGGTTTTTTTCCTTTTCTTTTGAATTTTCAGTTTTTATCTGTAATTTTGCAGCGGAAATAATAATATATGTCAAGTATGAATGCAACACTTTCTATCGAGAGCATCCTCCAGATGTTGAGCGGCCTAAGCCTGAGCAATCGCCAGTGGCTAGCAGAGCATTTGGTTGAGCCAGGGGAATTGGAACGGGCAATGCAGCGCAAGAGCGATGAGGATTTCGTGCGCGAATTTCTTGCAATGCCTCGTGGGAATGACATGACTGCCGAGGAAATGCAGAAAATGCTACGGGAAAGCCATCATTTCGGAATCCGTGACATAAAGTACAAGTATGCAGATGAAGAATAAGCAATACCTTCTCGACACTAACATTCTGATAGAGTTCATGTGTGGTACGCCTTCCGTTGTGAACAAAATCATACAGATAGGATTTGACAAGTGCTGCACGTCTGTTGTCTCTGTGCATGAACTTTATTATGGTGCTTACAATGCAAAAAAACGTAGTGAAAAGTGCTTCCGACAGGAAATGAACCGCATAGAACATCTC
>JBGUMY010000220.1:0-14196 GCA_045117095.1 Bacteroidaceae bacterium
AACACCGCATGATTGATACCTCTACCCTACGCCAATCCCGTCGGTCATGTTTTTTTTCTTTGTTTTTTATTAAATATGTGGTCGGAAATTTCGGCAATCCATTTAAAAGTAGTACCTTTGTGCCGTTTTTAGAATCAACGGTATGGTCGTTGGTTATTGTTGTTAGGAAAGAGAGAAACAAATCATAGTTAATATTAACAAATTATGGCGAATGTAATTAAAATTACGAAAGGCTTGAACATCAACCTCAAGGGTAAGGCTGCTGCTCAGGTTTCTGCCGCACCTGCATCTCAAGTCTATGGACTTGTGCCTGATGCATTCTGGGGCATGAAGCCGAAGGTGGTTGTCAAGGAAGGGGATGAAGTAAAGGCTGGTGATGCATTGTTTGTCAACAAACAGCATCCAGAAGTAAAGTTCGTCTCTCCTGTTGCGGGCAAGGTGACGCTCGTGGAGAGAGGCGACCGTCGTAAAGTTTTGAGCGTTCAGGTGGAGGCCACTGCGCAACAAGCGTATGTGGACTTCGGGAAGAAGGACGTGAAGTCGCTGAGTGGTGAGCAGGTGAAAGCCGCACTGCTTGAAAGCGGTCTCTTCGGATTCTTCATCCAGCGCCCTTATGCAGTCGTTGCTGACCCTAACGATGCACCCAAGGGTATCTTCGTGTCTGCTATTGCAGACATGCCGCTCGCTGCTGACATCGACGTAGTGATGAAGGGCAATGAGGCTGATTTCCAGACTGGCATCTCCGCATTGTCCAAGATTGCCAAGGTTTACTTGGGCGTGAAGCCTGGTAGTGCGCTGGCCAGCACCAAGGACGCAGAGGTGACTACTTTCAGTGGTAAATGCCCTGCTGGTAACGTAGGTGTACAGATCAACCACATCTCCCCCATCAACAAGGGCGAAGTGGTATGGACCCTTGGAGCCGAAGAAGTCGTATTCATCGGTAGACTTTTCAATGAAGGCAAGGTGAATCTCACGCGCACTATCGCTGTGGCAGGTTCTGAAATCAAGGAACCTCAATACAAGCAAGTGCTGATAGGTGCCAAGATTGGTGACATCGTGGCTGGCAATGTGAAATCAGACACAAAGGTACGTCTCATCGATGGCAACCCACTGACAGGCGTGAAGACCAACGAAAATGATTTCATTCTCGCCCATTCCACCGAGGTAACTGCTATTCCTGAAGGCGATGAAGCCAACGAACTCTTCGGTTGGATTGCTCCTCGTCTCAAGAACTTCTCCGTCAGCCGTTCTTACTTCTCTTGGCTCATGCCAAAGAGTAAGGAATATGTGCTTGATGCACGTGTGAAAGGCGGTCATCGTCACATGATTTTCAGTGGCGAATACGATTCAGTCTTCCCTATGGACATCTATCCAGAACAACTCGTCAAGGCCATCATCGCTGGTGACATTGACCGCATGGAAGCCCTGGGCATCTACGAGGTGGCTCCAGACGACTTTGCTGTGGCTGAGTTCGTGGATAGTTCGAAAGTTGAACTTCAGCGCATTGTTCGAGAGGGGCTCGACATGCTGCGTAAAGAAAACGAATAAGCAATATGGGACTTAAGAAAATTCTTGACAACTTGAAGCCAACCTTCTCAGAAGGAGGTAAGCTTAGCGCTTTCGGCTCTCTCTTTGATGCAGCAGAGACTTTCTTCTTTGTGCCCAATGAGACAGCAAAGGTGCGTGGCGCTCACATTCACGACGCCATTGACTCCAAGCGCTCTATTTTCTTTGTGGTGATTGCCCTGATTCCTGCTATACTCTTTGGTATGTATAACATTGGTTATCAGCATGCGCTCGTGACGGGTGGTTGTACTCCTGACGCTTGTCCTTGTGCTGATGTGTGGGGTAATTTCCTTTATGGCCTTGCAGTGATGCTGCCTAAGATTGTGGTGAGTTATGCTGTGGGTCTCGGCATCGAGATTGCTGTGGCTCAGTGGAAGAAGGAAGAAGTGCACGAAGGTTTCTTTGTGACAGGTATTCTCATTCCGCTCATCGTGCCAGTGAACTGCCCACTGTGGATTCTCGCCCTTGCAACTGCCTTCGCAGTCATCTTCGCGAAGGAAGTGTTTGGTGGTACGGGTATGAACATCTTCAACCCAGCCCTCGTCACTCGTGCCTTCTTGTTCTTCGCCTATCCATCGATGATGTCAGGCGATAAGGTTTGGGTGAATGGCAATTACATCGATTCCATCAATGGTGCTCCTGCTATAGATGCCGTATCGGCTGCAACGCCACTCGGTCAGTTGGCTGCTGGTGAGGCTGTCACTGCCACTCCTATGCAGACGATTATTGGTACCATTCCTGGTTCCATCGGTGAAACTTCAGTCATCGCCATCCTGATTGGTGCTGTGATTCTCATTTGGGCGAACATCGCCAGCTGGAAGATTATGCTCTCAACCTTCGCAGGTGGTGCCCTGATGGCTTACCTGCTCCGTTACGACGGTGCTCAAAACTTCGAATGGTGGGAACAACTCACTGTCGGTGGTTTCTGCTTTGGTGCCGTCTTCATGGCAACTGACCCTGTGACCAGCCCTCGCACTGAAGGTGGTAAGTGGATCTTCGGCTTCCTCATTGGTGCAATGGCCATCATCATCCGTGTGCTCAACCCTGGTTATCCAGAAGGTATGATGCTCGCCATCCTGCTGATGAACGTGTTTGCACCACTGTTTGACTACTTCTTCGTACAGGCTAATATCAACAAGCGCGCTAAACGTGCCAAAAAGTAAAGGAGGACACAAGATATGGCAAAACTGAATACAAATGGTAATGCATATACCATTATTTATGCATCCGTCATGGTCATCATCGTGGCATTCCTCCTCGCCTTCGTTGCTTCGGCACTGAAGCCCACGCAGGATGCCAATGTGGCTCTTGACACGAAGAAACAGATTCTTTCCTCTCTGAACATCCGCGACCTCTCCAACGCTGAGGCTGAAGCCAAGTATGCGGAGGTCATCACCAGCGGCGAACTCAACAGCCCTACCCTCACTGCCAATGTGGATGGCGAGGAGAAACTCGTTGTCGCTGTGAAGGGTGCAGGACTTTGGGGTCCACTGTGGGGATGGGTTTCCATCAACAAGGACGGTGAGACCGTGTATGGTACATTCTTCAACCACGAATCTGAGACAGCAGGTCTGGGTGCCCGCATCAAGGAGCAGTGGTTCCAGGATTTGTTCCAAGGCAAGAAAATTTATCAGGATGGCAAGGTTGCCCTTGGTGTCTATAAGCAAGGCAAGGCTCCAGCAGGTCTTCCCGCTGACAGTTATGTCGATGCTGTGACAGGTGCGACTCTGACTTCCAATGGTGTTAACGACATGATTCAAAAGTGTCTCTCTGACAATCAGAGCGCAATTGAAGCATTCAAAAATTAAAGGAGGACAAAGAATATGAGTTTATTTTCAAAAGAGAATGGCGAAGTTTTCATGGGTCCGCTCAACTTGAACAACCCTATCGCAGTTCAAGTCCTCGGTATATGTTCGGCTCTGGCTGTCACTTCGCAGTTGAAGCCAGCTATCGTGATGGGACTCTCTGTGACTGTCATCACAGCATTCGCTAACGTGATTATTTCCTTACTCCGCAAGACCATTCCTAACCGCATCCGCATCATCGTGCAGTTGGTGGTGGTTGCCGCACTCGTAACGATTGTGAGCAACATCCTCAAGGCATACGTTTATGATGTGAGTGTGCAACTCTCGGTCTATGTGGGTCTGATCATCACCAACTGTATCCTCATGGGACGTCTTGAGGCCTTCGCCATGCAGAACGGACCTTGGGAGAGTTTCCTCGATGGAATCGGCAATGGTCTTGGTTATGCCGTTGTGTTGGTCATCGTCGGTTTCATCCGTGAAATCCTCGGTTTCGGCACCTTGTTCGGTTTCCAGATCATCCCTGACAGCGCATACGTTGAGAACGGTGGTCTCTACATCAACAACGGTATGATGACCATGCCTGCCATGGCACTCATCATCGTTGCTTGCGTCATCTGGGCACATCGTGCTTACAATAAGGATTTAGAAGTATAAGTGTAACATACCTAAACAAAAATCAAAATTATGGAACATTTCATTAGTTTGTTCGTTCGCTCCATTTTTGTGGACAACATGATTTTCGCTTTCTTCTTGGGTATGTGCTCATACTTGGCTGTATCCAAGACAGTGAAGACATCGTTCGGACTGGGTTTGGCAGTGACATTCGTGCTCCTCATCACAGTACCTGTTGATTATTTGCTCCAAACGAAGGTGCTTGCCAACGGCGCTTTGGCCGAAGGCGTTGACCTGACCTTCCTCGCATTCATCCTTTTCATCGCAGTCATCGCCGGTATGGTGCAGTTGGTTGAGATGGTGGTGGAACGCTTCTCCCCTTCCCTCTATGCTGCACTGGGTATCTTCCTGCCGCTGATTGCCGTAAACTGCGCCATCATGGGTGCATCGCTCTTCATGCAGCAGCGCATCCTTATGGATCCTGAGACTTCCACTCAGGCCATCTCTGGTGTGAGCGACTGCATTGCCTACGCACTCGGTTCAGGTATTGGTTGGACACTCGCCATCGTGGGTCTTGCCGCTATCCGTGAGAAAATGGCTTACTCTGATGTGCCCAAGCCCCTTCAGGGTCTCGGCATCACGTTCATCACCGTAGGTCTCATGGCATTGGCATTCATGTGTTTCTCTGGTCTCAAAATCTAAAAAAGAAAGGACATAGCAATTATGGATATGACATTTATATTATATAGTATAGGAGTGTTCTTGGTAATCGTGCTTGTGCTCGTTATCATCCTCCTCGTTGCCAAGAAGTACCTTTCTCCAAGCGGTAATGTGACCATCACCATCAACGGAAAGGATAAGTTGGAAGTGGAGCAAGGTTCAAGCCTGCTCTCCACGCTCGCTGCTCACGATGTCTATCTTCCCTCTGCCTGTGGTGGTAAGGGCTCTTGCGGACAGTGCAAGTGCCAGGTAGTTGCTGGCGGTGGTGAGATCCTCGACTCTGAAAAGGGCCACTTCACACGCAAGCAGATTAAAGAAGGCTACCGTCTCGGTTGCCAGTGCAAGGTGAAGGGCGACCTCGACATCAAGGTGCCAGATTCAGTTATGGGCGTGAAGGAATGGGAATGCACGGTGATTGGCAACAAGAACGTGGCTACCTTCATCAAGGAGTACAAAGTGGCTCTGCCTCCAGGCGAACACATGGACTTCGAGCCAGGTTCTTACGCACAGATCAAGATTCCTGCATTCTTCATCGACTACGACAAAGACTTCGACAAGAGCCTCATTGGCGACACTTACCTCCCTGCCTGGGAGAAGTTCGGACTCTTCCCACTCAAGTGCGTCAACGAGACCCCAACCATCCGTGCTTACTCTATGGCGAACTACCCAGACGAGGGCGACATCATCACGCTCAACGTCCGTATCGCCACACCTCCATTCAAGCCAAAGGATCAAGGTCCAGGTTTCATGGATGTGAACCCAGGTATCGCATCTTCTTACATCTTCTCTCTCAAGCCAGGCGACAAGGTCACCATGTCTGGTCCTTACGGAGAATTCCGTCCACAATACGGCACGGGTCGTGAGATGATTTGGGTTGGTGGTGGTGCCGGTATGGCTCCGCTCCGTGCACAAATCATGCACATGCTCAAGGGCAATGGCATTGCTCCAGAAGACCGCAAGCGTCCGATGCACTACTTCTATGGTGCACGTGCCCTCGAGGAGATTCCATTCCTCGATGACTTCCTCGCGCTCGACAAGGAATTTGAGAACTTCCACTTCCACCTTGCCCTCGACCGTCCAGATCCAAAGGCAGACGAAGCTGGAATCAAGTACACGCCAGGATTTGTGGCTCCAGTGATGGGCGACACCTATCTGAAGCAGCATGAGAATCCTGAAGATTGTGAGTACTACCTCTGCGGTCCTCCAATGATGGCCAAGACCGTGCTCGACCTTCTCCACTCTCTCGGTGTGGAAGATGACATGATCCGCTTCGACAACTTCGGAGGATAACGGCCACCGGTGGCTCATTCAGAAGAAAAGAACAGTACATACATTCTGTTTTGTTAGGGCAATCACTGCAACGTGGTTGCCCTTCTTTTTGTCATTATGAGCATGAATGAAGGGAATAAAGGAAGTCATTAAGAAAGATTTGCCACAAAAAAAGAAAAACAGTGGTGATGATAATATAAAAATGTGTATATTTGCAGCCAGTTGCCTAAAGCCATAAGCAAGACGGTAACTTATCTTATACTTTTGCGAAGAATATGAACGGACAAGAGTTAATCAAGAATGAGAAGGCGATGCTCTCGATAGAATATCTTCCTTCAGTCAACTATTCCATTTTGAATAGCGGAACAGAGACCTGCTGCAAGTTTGTGCTGGAGAATCTCGAACAGCGCGACTGGCACCAGATTCAGATTGTCGTCAAGGGAGACCTCATCAAGGAACATACCCAGCGGTTAGAGTTTCTGCACGCTGGACAGAGTGTGCAGGTCAGCTCCGTGAAGATTACGCCTGATATTCAACAACTAAGTGAAATAACAGAGGCCATCAACACGACCTTCACCATCAGGGTGGAGGATCAGGAAGGTCTGCTGCTGGAACAGGAGCTACCCATCACCCTATTGGCCTACGACGAATGGGTTGGTGCCAATGTGATGCCTGAGCAGATTGCCGCATTCGTGGTGCCCAACCATCCCATGCTTTCAAGGGTGAAAGTGGCTGCGGCTCAGTTCTTGGAGCGATGGACTGGTTCTTCGCAGTTGGATGAGTATCAGAGACAAGACCGCAACCGAGTGCGTGCACAGGTGGCAGCCATCTACGAGGCCTTACGCTCAGAAGGCATCGTCTATTCTGCCCCTCCCGCCAGTTTCGAGGCCAGTGGCCAACGCATTCGATTGGCAGACAAGGTGCTGACAGAGAAATTAGGAACATGCATCGACACGAGCCTGTTGGTGGCATCGTGCTTGGAAGCCTGCAATATATACCCTATCATTGTGATGCTGAATGGGCACACGATGGTGGGAGCATGGTTGACCCCCACCATCAGTCCACAAATGGTGGGTGATGATTTGAGTCTCCTGCTGAAAGAGACGGCAGATGGCAACAACAACCTTGTTCTGCTGGAATCGACATTCATCACCTCGTCAGGAAATGCAAGTTTTGAGGATGCCGTGAAGAGAGCGATGATCACATTGAAGGATGAGAACAAATTCCTATATTTCGTAGATATCCACCGTTGCCGTTTGGGCAATATTCGTCCGATGCCACAGCGCATCCAGAAAGATGGTGTATGGACATTTGACAACGAGGGTGTGGAACATCAGAACGCCACAACCTACGTGAACGAACTGAACCACTACGACCTGCGACTCGAAGACACGGGCAAGCCAACGACCAAGCAAATGATTTGGGAGCGCAAGTTGCTGGACTTCTCGCTGCGCAACAACCTGCTCAACACGCGTCTCGGCAGACGGGTGGTGCCGTTCATCTCGTTTGAGATAGAGCATTTGGAAGACCATCTGCAGAACAATGAGGATTATATCATCACGCCATCGCCAAGCAAGAAGATTGAGCCGAACCACGAGGGTATGTATGACTCACCCAAGCAGGCCGCCGACCACCAGCAGTTTGTGTCAGAGATGATCAAGGACAACAAGATTGCCTCCTACATGACAGAAACGGAATTGCAGAGCGCTCTCACCTACATCTACCGAACAGCTCGAACATCGTTGGAGGAAAATGGTGCCAACAGTCTGTTCCTGACCTTAGGCATGCTCCGATGGTTTGAGACCGCCAAAAGTGAGCAGCCACGATATGCTCCCATTCTGCTATTACCTGTTGATATTGTCAGGAAGAGCGGCAACAAATATGTCATCCGCAAACGTGATGAGGACATCATCTTGAACATCACGCTGGTGGAACTGCTGAAACAGAACTTCCAGATCAACCTCGATATGATGAAGGAACTGCCCAAGGATGAGAGCGGAGTGGATGTGAAGAAAATTTTCACCTATTTCCGCCGTGCCATCATGGAGCAGAAGCGTTGGAACGTGCTCGAAGAGAGCATGCTCGGCTTGTTCTCCTTCAATAAGTTCGTCATGTGGAACGATATTCACGCCAATGCTGACAAACTGGCCGAACACACCATCGTGGCATCGCTCATCGAGAACCGCGACAAGCAGGATGTGGAGGAAGAGGCTGTCGATGCCCGCATCATTGACAAAGACAACTCACCCATGGACTTCTCCATCCCATTGGATGTGGACTCCTCTCAGATGGAGGCCATTGTGGAGTCAGGCAGAGGCAGGACATTCATCCTGCATGGCCCTCCAGGAACAGGAAAGTCGCAGACCATCACCAACATGATAGCCAATGCGCTCTATCAGGGTCGCAGGGTGCTCTTCGTGGCAGAGAAGATGGCCGCACTCTCTGTCGTACAGTCACGATTGGAGAAGATTGGGTTGGCTCCCTTCTGCTTGGAGTTACATTCCAACAAAGCCACCAAGAAGCACTTCTTGGAGCAGATGGAAAAGGTGCTGAATGTGACCAAGATCAAGGAGCCTGCCGAATATGCCACGAAGGCTGCTGAACTCTTTGCCGAACGCAAGAGCCTCATCAACTACATGAACGCCCTTCATCAGAAAGGCAGCAATGGGTTGAGCCTTTACGAGTGCATTTCCGACTATCTGTCCATCGAACAAGAGGAGATGCAAGAACCTCTGCCAGCGAAAGAAATGCTGACAGGCACCTACATTGCGAAGTGCAGGGAGCAAATCGCACAGATCGATACAGTCCTGGGTATTGTGGGCGTGCCAGCACGTCATGCCCTTTATGGCTTGGAACCTATCGACAACCGATTAGAGACCATTGATGGCATCAAGGGGTTGCTGCAGCAATTCCAGCAAACCATGTCGGGCTTCCGTCAGGCATTGAGCCAACTGAATGGCAAGACCTCCATGCAATTGAAATCTTATAAAGACCTTCAATGGTTGGAGATGTTCATCAACCATCTGACGACCCAACAGCAACAAGAGAAACTGCGTGAGACCATCACGGCTTCCTACAGCGAGGACATCCTCCGATTGGACGTGAAAGCCAGTCAGCGCGAATGGGCAGACATCAAGGCAAAATGGTTCTTACCCCGATATTTTGCCAAGAAGAAGTTCATCAGTTCCCTGCAACGCTATGGGATGATCTATGAGTCGAGCATCGATGAAATCTTCACTCAGGTTGGCGACTACCAGCAGAAGAGCAAAGACCTCAAACAGCAAGAAGAGGAACTGGTAGCCTTTGCCCACCAGAGCGGCTTCAGTCATCAACAGAAGTTGGATGCTTACAGAATGAGCCTTGGCGCACATGGTTCTATAGGACGTCAGGAATTTGTTCAAGATGGCAATGGCATCTTAAAGCTGCACCACCAACTGAGCGACATCACCAATCAGTTGACCACAAAGACCAGGCGACAAAACTCCACAGCCGAAATAGCCAGTTCATCAGACAGGTGGATGGCAGGCTATCAGCAGATGAAGGACTGGTATCTTTGGGTAGAGAAAAAGCATGAACTGCTGCAGATGCAACTCCAGCCCGTAGTCAACAGAATCGAGCAAGGCGAACAGCCGCAAGAGGTCATACAGGCATTCCTGAAGAGCGCTTACCGTTACTTGATATCCATCGCCATCGATGCCAATGAGCAGTTACGCACCTTCAATGGCGCCATTTTCCGTCAGCGGATAGAACAATACAAACGAGACACCTTGCGATTCCAAGAACTCAGCAAGGAGGAACTCTATAGCAAGTTGGCATCTCGAGTACCTTCTTCCTCTGCCGTATCAGCCGAAGGATCTGAAATCAGTATTCTCAAGCGCAACATCGCCAATGGAGGTAGGGGCAATTCCATCCGTACCATCATCGACAACATCCCTACCCTGCTGCCACGACTCTGCCCCTGCATGCTGATGAGTCCCATCAGTGTGGCGCAGTACATCGACCTCAAATCAGAGAAGTTCGACCTGGTCATCTTCGACGAGGCTTCACAGATGCCAACCAGCGAGGCAGTAGGAGCCATCGCACGAGGCAAAGCCTTGATTGTGGTGGGCGACAGCAAACAGATGCCACCAACCAGTTTCTTCACCTCCACGCAGGTGGATGAGGAAGAAGCCGACATCGACGACATGGAGAGCATCCTCGACGACTGCAAGACCCTCTCGTTGCGGGAGTATTACCTCAGTTGGCACTATCGCAGTAAACATGAGAGCCTGATTGCCTTCAGCAACTCCCAGTACTACGACAACCGACTCTTCACCTTCCCATCCGTCGATGACCAAGTGGCCAAGGTGAAACTCGTACCTGTTCAGGGAGTCTATGACAAGGGACGCACACGCAGCAACCCAGAAGAATCCAAAGCTATCGTCAAGGAGATTATCCGCCGATTGTCCGACCCCGTGCTCCAGAAATACAGCATCGGTGTTGTGTCCTTCAGCAAGGTGCAGGGCGACCGTATCGAGGATGATTTGACCGAAGAACTTGACCGTCATCCAGAACTCAAGGACCTCGCCTACAACTGCAACGAACCCATCTTCGTGAAGAACCTCGAGAATGTGCAAGGTGATGAACGCGACGTCATCCTCTTCTCCGTAGGCTATGGAGCCGACAAGACCGGCAAGGTGTCCATGAACTTCGGTCCACTCAACAATGCAGGTGGCGAACGGCGTCTGAATGTTGCAGTGTCTCGTGCCCGTTACGAGATGATTGTATACTCCACCCTCAAGTCCAGCCAGATAGACCTGAAGCGTTCCAACGCCAAAGGCGTAGAGGGACTGAAAGGATTCTTGGAATTTGCCGAGACAGGCCGTCTGCCCATGATGGACAGCACCTTCCATGCGCCAGACAAGAACGTCATGATCAAACAAATCTGCGACATGCTCTCACAGCATGGCTACATGGTCACTTCCAACGTGGGTCGGTCAAACTTCAAGGTCGACATCGCCGTCTCTACAGCAGAACACCCAGAGAGATACATCCTTGGCATCCTCTGCGACGGCAAGACCTACTACGAGACCAAGACCACACGCGACCGTGAAATCGTGCAGCCCAACGTCATGAAGATGCTCGGATGGAGCGTCATGCGCGTCTATTCCATCGACTGGTACGAGAATCGTGAACGAAGCATCACACAGATTTTAGACGAGTTGAAAGCCCACGAGACAGGAGATGTTCAAGAAGAACCTGCACCTGAGCCAGAACCCTTCAAAGCTTTCAATGCGGATGACATCACGGTCTCAAGTATGCAGGAAGAGCCCACCAGAAATCAAGGACAGATTCCCTACGTCGAGGCAGAAGTGAACGTTCCCCCCATCGACAAGATGGCCTACGATCCCCAAGCAAGTTATAATGCAAAACTCATCCGTCAGATTCTAACCAAAGAGCAACCCATCACGGAGAGTTATCTTTGCAAGCGGGTAGCCAAGTTGTTGGGATTCGGACATGCTGGAGCCAACATCCAGAAGGCTGTCAGCATCGCCACAGCCCAATGCTATCGCGATCCCCTCTCCTTGGGAGGAGTCAGCAGCCTCTGGTTAGACGAGAAGAGTGCAGCCAACTTCACCACCTACCGTTCGCCCTCACCACGAACCATCACTGAGATACCTGTGTGCGAGGTGATGAACGCCGTTCGCGAGGTCATTCTTGAAGAGTTCTCGCTGCCCAAAGACAAGATTCCAACCATAGCAGCCCGCAAGTTAGGCTTCTCCAGCGCAGGTGCCAAAATTGCAGAGACCATCAATGCCATCCTTGAGATGATGCTCGCCAACCAAGTCATCCGCAACGTGAACGGCCTCGTATCCATCAATGAGAGCTAAAAGTGGAGCTTGCAAACCTTGAATTAACGTGAGTTCGACATAAGAAATTGCGGCAGGCCGCCGAAGGAAAATTTTTCTTTCGGCGGCAGGCCGCAAAAATTCTTGTCCTTTCAAGTCCTAAAAGTCCGTAGACAACAAAAACGTCCGAGGAGCCATCCTTTTACGTTGGAGATGGAGTTTTTTCTACTTGGCCTTCCAGAACTTTTTGGAAGGGGAAGGAAAAAGTTTTGGAAGGCCTTCTGGAAAAAGGTGGGTTATTTCTCAATAATGCTTGGTTATTTCCCAATAAGGGTGCGTTATTGGTGAATAACCGTGGGTTATTGCGGTGGTGTACCTGATTTGACGGCATGAGTGAGTCAATTTAAGTTTCTTTCCTTTCTTATGTGCTCACTTATTCGTACCTTTGCAATTGAAAACAATTTACTTATTTCTATGTTTGAATTTATCACAAAAGTTAATAACCGAAGGGGGCTTTATTCATCCACCTCATCATCTGATGAATGTATCACTAACAAGTGCAACGTAGGGAAGATGAGTAAGGTACACCTGAAACTTGGGGTGCTCGCCGCTATCCTCACGCTCTGCGGAACGGTAGCGTTCGCATCGTGCAAGGCGGATGATGATCATTCATCTGGCACGACCAATGTGGCGCAGTATATCCCACAGATGCCCGATTATTCGGATGCGACGATGTGGGTGACTGCTGACGGAGATGCTGACGGCACGGGAGCCGATGTGTTCTACGTGGTCTCAACGTGGGAGGATGACTGGATGACCGAGGACGGACGCATCTGTCACTACGCCGACGTGTGGAACCCGGAGCACCGCGCCCACATGGCTGAACTGGAATTGGAGAAGGTGGCAGCCTACATGTCGCCCGGCAACCGCTTTTATGCCCCCTTCTACCGCCATACGACCATTCAGGCATTCATGACGAACAGCGAGGACACCGTCTATCAGCGTACTCGCTTGTCGATGGAGGATGTCTGTCAGGCCTTTGACCATTTTCAGGCTCATCGTGACCCATCGCGCCCACTCATCCTCGCAGGTTTTAGCCAAGGCGGTTTGGCTGTGGTGGAACTCCTGAAGCATATCAGCGACGAAACCTACAGCCAGTTGGTTGCAGCCTATGTGTTAGGCTATAAAGTGACGAATGCCGACATGGCCGCGTGCAGTCACATCCGTCCCGCTGAAGGAGAGACCGATACGGGTGTCACCATCTGTTACAATACGGTGAAAGACGTGAAGTACGTGCTGCCCCTTATTGCTGGCTCCGACATCTGCATCAACCCCGTGAACTGGCGTACTGATGCCACGCCCGCCACGCTCCACGATACCATCACCATCACCGTCTCGCCCGACTATCACGTCCTTGTGGCCACTGGCTACAGCGCCTCGGAGTATCCTCCTTTCCGCGGCTTCCTGAACGTGGGCGACATACACAGTTGCGAACCATGGCTCTATAGTGAGTGTCTGCAGAAGAACTTCAAGGTACGCACAAAGGAGTGGCGTAAGATGCATCAGCCCACCGTTACCCGCATTCGAGAGCGGGGAACACTGCTGGTGGGGACGACTGGCGACTATCGACCGTTGTCGTATCGCGAGTCCGATGGTAACTATTGGGGCTTCGGCATTGAGATGGCAGAGAAAATCGCCGAACGCATCGGTGTTGGTATCGAGTTCGTAGGCACCTCATGGCCCACGTTGACTGCGGATGTGCAGGCAGACCCACAAACCTTTGATCTGGCCATTGGGGGAATTACCATTACTGACGCTCGAAAGGAAACGATGCTCATGAGCGATGGCTATCTGACCAATGGCAAGACCATCCTCTGTCGTGCCGCCGATGCTGACCACTACCAGTCGTTGGCCGACATCGACAAGCCTGAAGTGCGTGTGATGGTGAATCCTGGCGGACTCAATGAGAAGTTTGCCAACGAGCATCTCACCCATGCTACCATTATCGTCTATGACAAGAACGAGGAGATTCCCAATCAGGTGGCCGATGGCAATGCCGACGTGATGATTACTGAAATCACAGAGGCTCCTTGGTATGTGCAGAATGACCCACGTCTTGCCGCTCCGTTGATTGACAAGCCTTTCACTCACGGTGAAATCGGGGTGCTGATGCGCAAAGGGCAGGACGATCTTCTCGCCCTCATCAATGCCCTTATCGCCGAGATGAAGACCGACGGAACCCTTCGCCAGCTCCACGATAAGTATGGGCTGGCCTTCGGTTGGTGATTCAAGTAATCCGTTTAATCTGCATTCATCTATCCACCATCTTTTTGCTTTCCAACCCTCTTCTTGACGATGGACGACCGTCTTCTTGACGATGGGCAAGCCTCTTCTTG
>JBGUMY010000221.1:0-12245 GCA_045117095.1 Bacteroidaceae bacterium
GCCCTCTTCCACTATGCCACGAAGGATATAGGCGGCATTGCCGACTTCGACTACTTTCACGTTGACACCAAATGAAATAAAAAGGTATTTGGCAATGATGGCACTATTGGCTTGTATGGCTTTTAGTGCGACTGCTCAACAACAAGTGAGTATCAGTGCCCACGACACGGGCAAACGGTTCGACGGCATCGGGGCTGTGGACGAATGATCTCACTGAGCCAAGGCTTCAAGAAGCAATGGGCAAATGTAACTGTTCAATAAATATCTGTAACCCTTCAAAAAGGAGAGCAGACAAAATCTCGTTACCTTTGCCCCAAAAACTAAAGCTTTAAAATATGAGAAAGATACTGACAATATGTTTGATGTTGGTCGTGATGACGATGAACACAATGGCACAAGGAAAGTTCTGTATTGCCAAAGACGGCAAGGCGGCTACGATTATGGTTGACGAGAGCGACTGGAAGGGCGTGCTGAGGGCGGCAAACGACCTCAGCGACGACATACGGAAGGTGACAGGAGTCAAATCTAGTTTAGAGTTGAGAGTGGAGAGTTTAGAGCTTGCTACCGCTCCACGTATCATCGTCGGAACCATTGGCAAGAGCAAGCTCATTGACCGCCTCATCAAGCAGAAAAAGCTGGATGTGAGCAAGGTGAAGGGGCAATGGGAGTCGTTCGTCATCGATATGGTGGATGGTAATCTGGTGGTGGCTGGCAGCGACAAGCGTGGCACCATCTATGGCATTTATGAGATTTCGCGGCGCATCGGTGTGTCACCTTGGTACTGGATGGCTGATGCGCCGGTGGTTCACAAGGACGAACTATACTGGCCTAGCGGTCGTTATATCGACAGCCCGAAGGTAAAGTATCGCGGTATTTTTATTAACGATGAGTGGCCCTCGTTCGGCACGTGGTGCCAAAAACATTTTGGTGGCGTGAACTCCAAGGCCTACGAAAAGATTTTTGAACTCTTGCTGCGTCTGAAGGCCAATTACTTCTGGCCTGCGATGTGGGCGACGGCATTCAATGAAGATGACCCCGAAAGTCCGCGATTGGCCGACGAGATGGGCATCGTGATGGGAACATCGCACCACGAGCCGATGATGCGATCCCACCGCGAATATCTAAATCGCAAGGAACAGGTAGGCCCATGGGACTACGCCACGAACAAGGAGCGCGTTGATCAGTTCTTCCGCGAAGGCATGGAGCGCAACAAGGCCTACGACAACCTCGTGACCATCGGTATGCGTGGCGACGGAGACGTGGCGATGGGCAAAGGAGATGACCAGGAGAATATGCGCACGCTTCACAACGTGATCGATGGTCAGCGCAGGATCATCAAGGACATCTACGGACGCGCTGACGCCGTACCTCAGCTCTGGGCCATCTTTACCGAGGTGCAGCGCTACTACGATGCAGGCTTCACCGTGCCCGATGACGTGACCCTGCTATTCTGCGACAACAACTGGGGCTATATCCGCCGTAAGGGAACCGAGAAGGAGCGCAAACGTAAGGGCGGTCTGGGTCTCTACTACCACATCGACATGAACGGAGGTCCGTGGAATGACCGTTGGGTGAACACCACGACCGTGCCGAAGCTGCGTGAACAGCTTAATCTTGCTTACCGTTCAGGCATCGACCGCATCTGGATTATCAACGTCGGAGACCTGAAACCGAAGGAAATGCCCATCTCATTCATCATGGATTATGCTTGGTGCCCCGATGCCTTCGGACCACTTGCGCCTGACCCCCAATGGGTGAAGCATACCATTTACGATGACGAAATGGAGTGGCTGCGCCAATGGACTGCCAGCGTGCTCGGAGGAAGCTATGCCACCCAATCTTGGTTGGGTGATGAGGCCGCCATCGGCGGTTTACCTGCCGACATCACCGATGAGTGCGCCGAGATTATAGCCCAGTACTCGAAACTCAACCTCATGCGCAAGCCCGAAGTGCAGGTGCCTGGTCTCTTCAACTACGAGGAGATGCTACATCTGAATAACCAGTGGCAGTCGATTGTTACCCGTTGCGAGAACATCAAGGAGAAGATTCCTGCTGAAGCGCAGGATGCCTTTTACCAGTTGGTGTACTATCCTGCTGTAGCCTCAGCCGGCGTTGCCATGATTTACAACGCTGCCACGATGGGCGACCGCGAAACCGTTGAGGCTCTCATGGAGAAAGATCAGCGTCTCAGCGACTATTATAATAAGGTGTTGGCAGGAGGAAAGTGGGACGGCATGATGCTTGATAACCACATCGGCTATACCAAGTGGTCGATTCCCGATAAGAACACGAATCCGATGAACCTCGGCTATAAGGTAAACCACGACCTAAGCGCCTCAAAAGATACAAAGGAATACATCATTCCTGCACATAAGGGCAAGTGCGATGACTACGGCTGGATGTATCTCGATGGTCTTGGCCGTGGCGATGGCTGCATGGGTGCTTCAGACGTGATGAAGGAATGGCCGGCTGACGGTAGCGGTCCTAAACTAAAATACGACATCGACTTGACTGAGAGGGGGGAAATAGCAATTGGTATATTGCCGACACAAGATGTGGTGCCCGCTCGCGGTCTACGCCTCGGCGTACAACTCGACGACCAGGCGGTACAGGTCATCGATGCCCGTCAGGGATTGCACGACGAATTCCAAGAGTACACCCCCAAGAACCTCGCACAGTCGAAGGTATTAAAGCCGTTGCCACCGCATAACAATCTGCTGCTCAGTGGTTGGAAGGACGGCCACAAGATGCTTCGTCGTGATGAGGTCTTCGACAATCTCCGCTTGCTCGATGTCACCTTCACAGGCATCACTCCTGGTCGCCACACGCTTAAACTCATCATGATTGACCCAGAGATTGTGGTCGAGCAAATCGTAGTCAATCCCGATAACAACCACTACAGTTACTTCGGAGCTAAATAAAAAAGATAACATGAATATGAAACAATATTTGAGAAAAGTATTATGCATGGCATGGGTTGTTGTGGGAACGGTAGGTGCCATGGCACAACGTGTCACGATGAGTCAGCCACATGGATTCCACGCCACAGCGTTTTCGTTGTCGATGACCGTGGAAGAGGCTGAGCATTCGGAGAGTTGGACGATTCACTACACCTTGGACAGCAGTACGCCAACAGCAATCAGCCCTGCGTATATAAAGCCTTTGACCATCAAAGGCAATACCATTGTCCGTGCAGCGGCATTTGCAGGAGAGGAACAGATGACGGACATCACCACTGCCACCTATCTGTTTGTGAACGACGTGATGAAGCAGAGCAATAGGCCAGAGGGGTATCCCGCCGAATGGGGACAATACATCCAGATGTTCGGCACAGCCATCGCCGACTACGGCATGGATGAGGTGATGACAATGGATGCGACACTGGCACCGCTGATTCGGCAAGGCTTGCAATCCTTGCCCGTACTGAGCATCGTGACCGACAAGGAGAATCTGTTCAGTCACGAGAACGACGAAGAGACGGGAGGTATCTATATCTTTACGGGGCCTCCTGTGGGTGATACCACAGGACACGGGTGGACTCGTCCTGCCAGCATCGAACTGATTGGGGGCGAACAGGCACACGACCTCAGCACCACATGTGGACTCCGTCTGCATGGCGGTCATGGACGTCTGGCAGAGAAGAATCCCAAACACTCGTTCCGTCTGGTCTTCAAAGAGAAGTACGGGGCAAAGACTCTGAAATATCCCCTCTTTGGCGAGGACGAACCTGCTAAATTCGACCAACTCGTCTTGCGCTGCCATTTCGGCAATGCCTGGCAACATTGGCTCGAATCGAACCGTCAGAAGGCACAATACACCCGCGATGTGTGGGCACGCAGGATGCAGCGGAAAATGGGGCACACCAGCGTAAATGCACTGTATGTGAATCTCTTTCTCAATGGCATGTATTGGGGACTCTACAACATCGCAGAGCGAGTGGATGACCAATTTGGCAAAGACCATCTGGGTGGCAAAAAAGAGGACATCGATGTCATCAAGGTGGAAGAGGACGGAGGCAATCACCTCGAAGCCGCCCAAGGCGACATGGAGGCGTGGAACCTGATGGTGGAGACTGTCGCCCAAGCTGCCGACGATTCCGCTTACGAACAGTTGGACACCTTGCTCGACATCGACTGTTTCATTGACTACATGCTCATCAACCAATACGCTGGTAACACCGACTGGGATCACCACAACTGGTATGCCATCCGTCGGCGTGGGCTCGACAGCGAGGGATTCCGTTTCCTCTGCTGGGACTCCGAACTCATCCTCGACAACGTGAAAGAGAATGTGCTCAACAAGAACAACGGCGATGCCTACCCTACCGGCATCTTCCACCATTTGATGGAGAATGAACAGTTTGCCCGTCGATACCTCAAACGTGCCCTCATTGTTTTAGCCGACGATGGTCTCTTGGGACAAGCCTCTTCTGAGCAACTCTGGGACAGTCTCTACCACAACATCGAGACCGCCATCTATGCCGAGGCAGCCCGTTGGGGAGACTATCGGCGTGATGTGCACCCCTACACCACGAAGGGACACCGCTACACCGTAGAAAAATACTATTTGAAGGAACGCCAACGACTCCATGACGAGTACTTCCCCACCCGCTCCGAGCGTGTGCTCAACAACATCATCGACTTTGTGGACATCGATGATCTCGATGCCCTGCAACAAGAGGCACTCGCCATCCATCAACCCATCATCACCCCTGCCCATGATGACCACTACTACAACCTGCAAGGCCAACCCGTAACCCATCCTACCCGTGGCATCTACATCCACCATGGCAAGAAGGTGCTGATTCAATAAGGGGGGCATTTGAAGTTTCGGCCGAGAGGCCAAATCCTTCAAATCTGCACAAATCAAACAAATCTATTTTGAAAGATTTCGAATAAATTTGTAAGATTTCTGTCATAAAAGTGACACTCTTCATCAGAAATTTAGCACTTGCGAATTTTCTTTGTATATTTGCACACAAAAAGTGTATAACGATCATGCAACGTGCTATCTGTTTATGCTGTTTCTTGTTGAGCTTTCTGATGACGATGGCTCAGACAAATGGTTCCAATCTGCCAGTGAAGGTACAGAATGGGGAGGTGGTGTGCAGTCTTCAAGACAGCGAAGGCTATTGGTGGTATGGAGGCAAGGGAACAGGTCTGTGTCGTTACGATGGCTATGAGACAGCAGCCGTTCGAAGTGACCGCCAGCATCCTGATTTGCTACGCAGCAACGATGTGCTGTGCATCACAGAGCAGAAAGACAACGCAGAGATCTGGTTTGGCACGAAGGAGGGGGCGTATATCTTGAGCAAGAAAGATTACACAGTAACCCCTCTCCGACTCCCCCCAACAGGAAGAGCGAAGGGAGAAGCCAACGAGTTGGCTGATAAACGTATTTCCTGCATAATGACGGCAGCCGATGGCAGCGTATGGCTGACATATCGTAACCAGTTATTGCATTTCTCTGCAAAAGCAGAACTGTTGGAAAGGTTTGAGACCATGTGGGAGGGAAAGAATCGTAGTGTGCTTTCATTTTGCTTCGATGCGGACAGCACCTTGTGGGCAGGACTTTGGAATGGAGGAGTTATCTGTCTGAAGAAGGAGCGAGGGGCAAGGAATGAGGAGCACTGGAAAATGGAAAAGAGGTCATGGAATGACTATCCAGCGAACCATCGTGAAAAACTGACAATAGAGCAACAGAAGCAGATGCTCGACTCTGTCATGAGCATGCAAGTACCCACAAACGATGTCACTATACTGTCTTGGGCTGAAGTCCCTTCCTGCTCCCCCAAGGGAGAAATTGCCCCAAGGAGTCTTTTTTATATTGGCACCTACCATTCGCTTTATCTCTATGACGGACAGCGAATAACACTGTTGCAGGGAGATCTGGACAAGGTGCGCAGCATGGCGTACTCAGACAAATCACAAGCTCTATACTTGCTGAGCAAGGCACGAGGCGTCTGCCGATGGAAAGATGAGAAACTGGAGGTGATTCTTGACAGCATGCAGTTCAGACAGTTACAGTTGCAAGGCGACACAGCACTGCTGCTGTCAGAAGGTGTGGCAGGTGTCAGTATGCTGAACCTAAGAACTTTGCAATTGACAGCAGACACAACGACAGCCGATGTCTGTCCCATCATTACCTCTTATATCATAGATGAAAAAAAGCAACTCATGTCCTTCGGGCAGCACATGCTCTCATTGCCTCAAGGAACAGATTTGGTGGAAATCTCCCTCTCGACTTTCGATTTTGACCATCCGTCGCAGGTGCAGTTCGCCTATCGACTGAACGAAGACGAAAAATGGACGGAATTGCCCGAAGGAGAACATATCATCAAATTGGCCCATCTACCTGCTGGCACCAACCATCTACAAGTCCGTGCCACTGACAACTTCGGACGTTGGGGTACTCCCACTACGGTTCTTACCCTTGTACGTCCGTCTATGTGGTATGAACATGCATGGCTATGGGTACTGGTTGCCATGCTCATTCTCGCAGGAGGGTATTATTTGATAAGAAGAGGGGGAAGGAGTAAGGAGCAAGAGGTTAGGGATGAGGGGCAAGGAGCAAGGAGCAAGGGGCAAGAGGGCTTCTCCGTTGCCAATCAAGAATTTCTCGACAAGGCCGTTGCTGCTATTTCGGCTCACATGACGGATTCAGATTATTCCGTCGATGCACTGGCCAGCGACCTTTGCATGAGCCGTGCCAACCTGCATCGCAAGCTGCGTGCCATCAATGGACAGACACCTACCGACTTCATTCGCAACCAGCGTCTGGAACGTGCCGCCCAACTGCTTCGCACCACATCCCACAGCGTGAATGAAATAGCTGACCTCGTAGGTTTCTCTTATGCCAGTTATTTCACAAAATGCTTCAAGGAGAAGTATGGTGTGTTGCCTAAAGACTACTAAAACAGGCACTTTGCAACGATTTTCTTATTATCTGCGACGAGATTTTAAGGGAAAAAAGTGGATTATAGCGAACTTTGCAGCCGAAATCATTCAACCACAAATTTTCATTCAAAACAAATCAGATGATGAAACGGCTAACACTAACTATTATTGCCACTCTCCTTTCATTGGGGTTGTTACAAGCACAAACGAACAACCTCAACAGTCGTGCCCTTTGGGCTAGTATCAATGGTAAGAAAGATGCCTCGTTGGGCGACTATCAGCAACACACAGGCAAGGTGCTTGTCACTTGGCGCATGTTGCCAAGCGATGATGCTACCACGGGGTTCGACCTTTATCGTTCCATCGGAACGGGAGCAGAGAAGAAGATTGCCACAAACATCAAGAACAGTACCTGCTATCAGGACGGTTCAGCCAGTAAGACGGCAGACAATCACTACCGACTGACCTACACAGGTAGTACTGAAACCCTTTCCACTTTCACATTGACAAAGGCTCAGGTAGCTGGTGCCCTACCTTACATCAGCATTCCGTTGGCTGACACGAAGGATGTGTATGAGAACACAAATAAAATAGTATATACAGCGAACGATGTGAGTGTGGGTGATCTGGATGGCGATGGTGACTTTGAAATTGTAGTGAAACGTCTGCAGAGCGTAAAGGATGCCAATGGAAATATCGTCAGTGACGGTTCGGGTGCCAGCTACTCACAGCAGGACTGCCTATGGGCAGTCATCTGGGATGCCTACAAATTGGATGGCACATTGCTTTGGCGTATCAAAGGTGGGCCTGGCATCATCCTTGGAAACTCATCGAGTTTTGCTATTGCTGATTTCGATGGCGATGGTTGTGCAGAGATGGCCATCCGTACCTGTGAGGGCACAGTGTTTGGCGATGGTCAGCAGATTCCCGATGTGAACGGTGACGGCAAGATAGACTACCGCACGTGGGACAACCTGAACAGCAGCAATCCTGGTTGGGTCGATCACTATAATGCGGCCGGTCCTGAATTCATCAGCATCATCGACGGTAAGACAGGACGGGAACTGGCACGTGACAACTTTATTAACCGCGAGACCAGCGGCTCATGGGGCGACGAGTACTGGAAACGTGCTTGCTCATTCCGCGTCGGTGTGGGTTGCTTCGATGAGACGGGGCTCCCCTCCGTAGTCCTTGGACGTGGTGTCTATGGGCATAGCGTCATCGAGGCGTGGGATTGGCGCGATGGACAACTGGCGAAGAAATGGCGTTTCGATACAAATGACAAGGGCACAGGCAAGGATGGCAAGAAACATAGCACCTACGCTGCCCAAGGCAACCACTCCTTGAATGTAGCAGACCTTGATGGCGATGGGTTAGATGAGGTGATGTATGGTTCGATGGCCGTGGACCATGATGGCATCGGCCTCTGGAATACAGGTTTGGGACATGGTGATGCCAACCATGTAGGCAAGTTCCTTCCTGAGCGTGAGGGTCTGCAAATGTTCCACTGCTTAGAGACAGGCAAGACGATGGTGGCATTGCACGATGCTTGTGACGGCTCTATTATCTGGAAGAAAGATGCAGCCAAGGACAACGACATGGGTCGCTGCCTCGTAGGTGACTTCTTCCCCGACTATCCTGGCTGCGAGTTCTTCTACTACCAAGGCAACTATATTCAACAAGATGGTACTGAGACCAACATCAACACCAAAGGCCAGAAGGGTGGTTGTGGCATGGCCGTGTGGTTCGACGGGAACCTCTCTCGCCAACTCATCGAAGACAATATCATCCATAGTCCCAAGTATGGTCGTACGTTCACCATGTACCGCTATTCCGAAACCTTCATCAACGGCACGAAGTCCAATCCGTCATGGTATGGCGACCTCTTGGGTGACTGGCGCGAGGAAGTCATTCTACCCGATGCCACACGTCTGGCCGACATCAAAATCTTCTCCACATGGTATCCTACCACCCATAAATTTCCTTGGCTGATGACTGACCACTGCTATTGGATGAGTTGCCTCAATGAGAACATAGGCTACAACCAGCCTACCAACACTGGCTACTACCTTGGCAGCGACTTGAAAAGTGATGCTGATGCATGGGCAGAGGCCAAAATGGTACAAAACAAAGGCATTGAAACTGGAATCAAGACCCTTGACGATTTGACGATTGACAATTCTCGATTTGAGGCTGGTGCCATGTTTGACCTGCAAGGTCGCCGTGTACAAACACCAACACACGGATTATATATCAAGAATGGAAAGAAAATCTATATAAAATAATATATGAAACGGCATTTGTTATTCTCTCTATTGCTGACGCTTAGTATGGGCATGCAAGCAGTAGATCGACAGAAACTCAATTTCAATTCTGACTGGCGGCTGTACGTTGGTGATGTGGCGAATGCTTCTGAGCCAGAGTTTGACGATAGTGAATGGCAACAGGTGACGCTGCCATACGCCTTCAATGGCAATGAGGCATTCCGTAAGGATATTGTGGATTTGACAGACACCATCGTCTGGTACCGGAAACATTTTTCCCTAAACCCTAAACTATCAACTCTAAACTCTAAACTTTTCATCGAGTTTGAGGGAGTGCGTCAAGGAGCTGACTTCTATCTGAATGGCCATCATCTGGGTTTCAGCGAAAATGGCGTGATGGCTTGTGGGTTCGACTTGACGCCTTATATCAAAGAGGGTGAAAACATACTGGCCGTGCGCTGCGACAACAGTTGGACGTATCGTTCACGTAAGCACAACAGCCGCTATCAATGGAATGACAAGAACTTCAACGCCAACTATGGCGGCATTCCCAAGAACGTATGGCTGCATGTGACAGACAAACTCTACCAGACGCTGCCGCTCTACTCCGACCTTGGCACGACAGGAACTTACATCTACGCCACGGACTTCGACATCGCAGGTAAAAAGGCGGTGATTCATGCCGAATCACAGGTAAGGAATGAAGACACGAAAGCACGAACCTTCACGTTTTGTGTTCAGGTGCTCGATGCCGACGGACAAGAGGTGGCACAATTTCATGGTGAGCCCATCACCATGCAACCAGGCGAGACACGCACGGTAACGACTCAGCAATGGGTTGAGAACCTGCATTTCTGGTCGTGGGGATATGGGTATCTATACACCGTCAGAACAAGCCTACAGCCCCAGCCCCTCCCTGTGAGTGGGGAATCTGATGTTGTCATCACTCGAACAGGGTTCCGCAAGACCCGCTTTGGCGAAGGCAAGATATGGCTCAACGATCGCGTGCTGATGGTGCATGGCTATGCCCAGCGTACCAGCAACGAATGGCCAGGTGTGGGACTGAGTGTCCCTGCTTGGCTCAGCGATTACAGCAACGGTTTGATAGTGGAGTCGGGCGGTAACCTTGTGCGTTGGATGCACGTCACCCCTTGGAAACAGGATATTGAGTCGTGCGACCGTGTGGGACTCCTTCAAGCCATGCCTGCTGGCGATGCCGAGAAGGATGTGGATGATGCACGTTGGACGCAACGCACAGAATTGATGCGCGATGCCATCATCTACAACCGCAACAACCCCAGCATCCTCTTCTACGAGAGTGGCAACGAGAGCATCAGCCGTGAACACATGTTGGAGATGAAAGCCATCCGTGATGCCTATGACCCCTACGGCGGCAGAGCTATCGGCAGTCGAGAAATGCTGGACATCGACGAGGCGGAGTATGGGGGTGAAATGCTGTATATCAACAAGAGCAAAAAGCACCCGATGTGGGCGATGGAGTATTGTCGCGACGAGGGTCTTCGCAAGTATTGGGATGAGTACAGTTACCCTTTCCACAAGGAAGGCGATGGTCCGCTCTATCGTGGTCAGCCCGCCCTTGACTATAACCACAACATGGATCAGTTGGCCGTTGAGATGGTGCGTCGCTGGTATGACTACTGGCGTGAGCGTCCTGGCACAGGCACCCGAGTCTCGTCAGGTGGCGTGAAGATAGTCTTCTCCGACACCAACACCCACCATCGCGGCGAATCGAACTACCGTGCCAGTGGGGTCACCGATGCCATGCGCATTCCCAAAGATGCTTTCTTCGTGCATCAGGTGATGTGGAACGGATGGGTGGAACCCGAAGAGGAAAAGACGTACATTATTGGACACTGGAACTATAAAGCCTCCCCCACTCCCTCCCATGGGAAGGAAGTCGTCAAGCCCGTTTATGTGGTATCAACGGGGGATGAAGTGGAATTGTTCCTGAACGGAAAGAGTTTGGGCAAGGGCAAGCAAAGTCACCGCTATCTCTTCACCTTCGACGATGTGCCTTTCGAACCTGGCACATTGGAGGCCGTCGGATATTCTCACACCTCACGCCGCTCACCTCACACCTCCCGATACACCCTTGAGACCGTGGGTGAACCCTACCAACTCAAACTGACAGCGATGGAGAATCCAGAGGGAACAAAGGCTGATGGTGCCGATATGGTGCTGTTCCAAGTGGAAGTGCTCGACCAACAAGGACGGCGTTGTCCGCTTGATGACCGAATGATTCACTTCGAACTCGCTGGTGAAGCCCAATGGATAGGTGGTATTGCCACCCGTCATGACCAAGCTTTGCAACGTCCAGATGACAACCGTCCCGAAGGGCTGCTCGATGCGGCTGCCACCAAGAATGTTTCCGACAATTATGTGGGTGCCCTGTCGCTACCCGTCGAATGTGGCATCAATCGTGTCCTCGTCCGCACCACTACTCACGCAGGAGCCATTCATCTATCAGCCCATGCCGAGGGTGTCAAACCTGCCAACATTACAGTTAGGAGCTTCGTCAAGGGTGATGGGCTGCCTCAACTCACCCTCAAAGGCCGTCTGAGTCGTGGCGAAAGTCCTCTCACGCCCTCGTATTCCGACGAGGCTAAAGACATCAACATCATCTCTGCCAAGGCTGGCTACGACAGCGAACACGCCACTTGCAGTTTCGATGACAACGAACTCTCAGAATGGAAGAACGACGGTCGCCTCTCCACGGCCTGGATCACCTACCAACTCGACAAGAAGGCCATCATCGATGACATCTGCCTCAAACTCACGGGCTGGCGACTACGCAGTTATCCCTTGGAGATCTATGCCGGCAAGACCCTCATTTGGAGTGGAGAGACGGAACGCAGCCTCGGCTACATCCATCTCACCCCCACCCAACGAATCAAGACCGATGAAATCACCATCCGTCTGAGGGGGGCGGGGAAAGACCAAGATGCTTTTGGCGGCATCACCGAAGTGACCGAACCCGCTGCTGGAGAACTCGACCTCTTCAAGGCCAAGAACGGGAGCGATACCCACAACGAACTCCGCATCGTCGAGATTGAATTGATTGAAA
>JBGUMY010000222.1:0-4322 GCA_045117095.1 Bacteroidaceae bacterium
CCATCAGCACTATCAATGCCCAACCACAAAAGGGGACGTTGTCGCCACGCATCGTCAATGGACGCATCTATGTCGATGGTGCCACCCACATTGAAGTCTATAGTCCGACAGGTGCTCGCGTGAATGCAACTTCAGCATTAGCGACAGGCATTTACGTGGTGAAGGCTAACGGACAATCGGCCAAGATACTCGTGAAGTAAAAGATTTTTAACTGGTCGGCAGTTAAAGAAAGTTAAATCTACAACTTTTCTTGCTGCCGACATGTGTCCTTTTGTGAAGTTATACTAAATTTGCAAGCGCTTTTGCCTACAAGCAAAGCTGTCTAAAGCTTCGGGCTTCCTCTATACATTATATATAATATAGCATGAAGCCCTTGCATAGACAATCTGAACTGACTACATACATTAATAAACTAAACAATACTAAACCTTTATGGACAAACGCTTAAGACAATTAGGACAGTATGCCGCCAAGGCATTCTTCCTATTTGCCCTGTGTGGAGCGACGTACTCATGTAAGGATGACTACACGTTGGATGACACCAATCCATCGTGGTTAGGCTCTAGTATTTACGAGTATCTTGACCACCAAGGCAACTACACCAACTTTGTCAGGCTCATCAATGACCTTGACTACAAGGAGGTTTTGGCTCGTACAGGTTCGAAGACGCTGTTTGTGGCCAACGACAGTGCATTCAATGTCTTCTACCAGAGCAATTCATGGGGCGTTCGCAGTTATGATCAACTGACGAAGAGTCAGAAGAAGCTGCTGCTGAACAGCGCGATGATCAACAACGCTTATCTGCTCGAAATGATGTCGAGCATCTCTGCTGGTGCAGGTGACAACGATGAGCCTCAGAAAGGTCAATGCTTGCGGCGTGAGACAGCCGCAGATGTGACAGACTCTGTGCCACATCTCTTTGCCGATGATTTGCCCATCAGCTACAACACTGAAGACAAAGACTATTGGGCACGTTTCCGTAATAACGAAAAAGGTATCTACTTGGCGCTCGATGCCACTACGCCGATGATGACGCACTTCCTTGCCACACAGATGGCCATGAAGAGCATCACCGACGAAGACTTTGCCATCATCACAGGTCAAGCACGTACTAAAACGGACGCTTTTGTGTATGACAGTAAAGTGCTGGATCAAGACATCACTTGCCAGAATGGTTATGTGAACCGTCTCGACAGAGTGCTTGTCAATCCACAGAACATGGCAGAAGTGTTGCGCACCAGTGGTCGCACCAACATCTTCAGCCACATGATTGACCGCTTCTCTGCACCTTTCTATAACAGCACATTGACAGACCGTTATCGTCTGATTTATGGCAACGACGTCGATTCCGTGTTTGAGAAGCGATATTTCTCTGCCCGTTCACAGAACAATGCCAATCTCTACAATGATGCAGGTACTGACCCTGTGGGCAATCCCAACGGTAATGTGATTTTTGATGAAAAATCCAACAAGCCTCTCCCCTACGATCCAGGATGGAACGCTTATGTGAGTGACGAAAAACTGGCTAAGGAGCAGGATATGGGTGCCATCTTCTGTCCAACCGATGAGAAACTTATGGAGTACTTCTTCAGTGCTGAAGGTGGTGGTCGTTTCCTTGTGAAAGCTTACGCTCCTGAAATGCTTGACCGCATCAACGAGCACACCACTGATCTCGACCTTGTTTATCAGGCTATTGACCAAATTCCACGTACCACGATTCGTGCTTTGCTCAACAACCTGATGAAGGAATCTTTCAATAACACCGTGCCCAGCAAGTTCGAGACCATCAAGAACTCTGCTCAAGACGCCATGTTCGATGAAAAGTTCGACTATCATCGTGACAAGATACTTGGCGTGCTTATCGCCAACAATGGTGTGATCTATCTGATGGATGAAGTGACCACACCTGCTGAATATGCAGCTGTATCAGCTCCAGCCTATGTGGAAACTGACAAGCGCATTTTCAACTGGGCAATACAAAGCGACAACTTGGGTGACATTCCAACCACCTACTACGCTTACTTGCTCGCCATGAGTTCACGCTTCTCCTTCTTCGTACCCAATGACGAAGACTTCTGGTATATCGACCCTGTGTCCTTCCAGGCTCCTGAAATCTCAGGTACCACACTTGTAGGTCGTGCTTACAAGTACACTTGGAACGCCAGCAAGAACACACCACAGGTCGCATCTTACAAGTACAGTTATGACGCCATGACCCAGCAAGGTAGTATTGGCGAACTCGTATCGAACGAAAATGTACAGGAGAAATGTTATGGCAACCGTCTGAAGGATATGTTGGAAACACACACCATCATCCACGAAGACAACACAGAGATTACAGGTATCGACGAGACAGAGACTGGTGTGGAGTGCAACAAACACTACTTCTTTACTAAGAACAATGCCGTGCTGTACACAAACGATGCTGAGAAGCGCAACAATGGTATGACAGTAAAGGGAGGATGGCAACTCAACACCAACACCAACAGCGACGTGATTGGCTTCGATGACAAGTCAGCCCAGACCAATGGCTATGGTAACGGTTATGCATATATGATTGACCAACCACTCATTCCAACCATTGAATCAGTATATTCAGCCTTGTATAACAACCAGAACTTCTCCAAGTTCTTTGAGTTATGCCAAACCGATGCTGAAGTGCTCAAGGAAATTGGCATCACAACCAAAGCTGAGACAGAAAAATACAACATCTTCGTCAACAACAACGGTATTCCTTGCTATGGTTACAAGAAAGACGAAGCAGGTAATTTCACTTCTGAATTCGGACAGATTGAGAGCGTTACCAATGTGCGTTTCTTCAACAACTACCGCTACACAATCTACGTGCCTACCAACGAAGCCATCGAGAAAGCCATCAAAGCAGGTCTTCCCACTTGGCAAGACATTCGCAACTATCTGGAACTTGACCTCGATGAAGATCAAAAGACAGAATTGACACCTGAAGAGGAAGAAGCACGCAATGTGAAGGCAAAGGCTATGGCAACTGCCATTGTCAACTTTGTCAAGTATCATTTCCAAGACAACAGCATCTTTGCAGACGCAGCTCCAATGGCTGAAACAGCTTATGAGACTGCCACAATCAACAGTGAGACTGGCGTCTATCGTAAAGTATCTGTATCCAGCACAGGCAATGGTACACTGACGGTAAAAGACGCAACAAATGCAACTCGCAATATCACAGGTGACAAGAACATTATTGCTCGCGACTATATCATCAATGGAACTGGTTCCAATGCTATCACCAAGACCATCACTTCCAGTTCCTCTGCTGTCATTCATGGTATCGACGGCGTGCTCGATTACAAGAAGTACGACAACAACCGCTACGATTCCGACTGGACTTCAGCAGCAAAAGCACGAGCTTACCTGCAAAAGTATCAATTGGTTGAATAATTAACAACTTACATATACAGAACACTATGAACAAGATTAAATTCATTCTCACATCTCTCGTGCTGTTCTTCTGTGTAAGTTCAGCAATGGCTCAGTCACGACGCATCACCGGCTACGTCTATGATGACTTAGGCGGCATCATGATGGCAAACGTGGTAGAGCGAGATAACAACAATCGTATCGTGGAGCAAGCCACTACCGATATCAATGGTAACTTCTCCATGGTGATTAAGAACCCCAAGAACAAACTTGTGGTTAGTTATGTAGGCTACAAGACTTGGAGCCAAGTCATCGGCAACACTACCAAGTTCAACATCCGTATGCAGGATGACACACGTCTGGACGAAGTGATTGTGACTGCCAAGCCTCGTGTACAGAGCAATGGCATGTCTATTCCGCTGAAGGAAATCTCTGTAGCTACCCAGACGATGAACATGGACGATGTGGAAGGTCTGTCCTTCGCCTCTGCTGATGAAGCACTGCAAGGTAAGATTGCTGGTCTTGACATCATCTCCAATTCTGGTAACCTTGGTTCTGGTACTTCGATGCGTATGCGTGGTGTCAGCACCATCAACGGTTCTGCCGAACCCCTCATCGTAGTGGATGGTAACATCTTCGATCTGCCAGACGATGTTTCAGACGTGAACTTTGAAGACCTCGATAATGAGGAGCAGTTCTCCACATTGCTCTCTGTGAATCCTGAGGACATCAAGGAAATCAAGGTATTGAAGGATGCTGCAGCAACAGCCATTTGGGGGTCTCGTGGTGCCAATGGTGTGATTGAAATCACAACCAGACGTGGTGTCATGGGTAAGACAAAAATCAACTTCTCTTACCGTTTCACTGGCTCTTGGGCTCCTTCTGGACTCAACATGCTGGATGGCGACGGCTATACCATGATGTTGAAG
>JBGUMY010000223.1:0-4220 GCA_045117095.1 Bacteroidaceae bacterium
AATCCTGTAGCAAGCGAACGCAACTTGTTGCGGCTCAGTGATCCGAATATTTCACGAAACGTGTCAAACATACTTTTAACTCTAAACCCTAAACTCTCAACTGTCAATTGTCAACTCTTCACTCTTTCTTAATTGACTTCGTCGAGCTAAAGGTTCTTAACTCTTAATTCTTAACTCTTAATTACTGAAGACTCTCAACTCGCCACAATCTGCCCATCCACGATATGGATGGTTCTTTTGGTTTGTGCTGCCACATCTTGCTCGTGGGTCACGACAATGATGGTGAGTCCTTGGGCATTGAGTTCCTTGAGCAGTTCCATCACTTCGATGGTGGTTTTGCTGTCGAGGGCTCCTGTGGGTTCGTCAGCCAGAATGATTTGAGGCTTTGTGATGAGTGCCCTCGCAATGGCCACACGTTGTTTCTGACCGCCTGACATCTCGTTGGGCAGGTGGTGTGCCCAATCACGCAGTCCTACCTTGTCGAGATATTCCATCGCCAAGGCATTGCGTTTTCTGCGGCTCACACCCTGATAGAAGAGGGGTAGGGCGACGTTCTCTAACGCATCCTTATAAGGAATGAGGTTGAACGACTGGAAGACGAAACCAATCATGCGGTTGCGATACCCCGCTGCTTTGGTTTCACTGAGATCTTTGATGAGGGTGCCGCTGAGGGTGTATTCCCCCTCGTCGTAATCATCGAGGATGCCAAGAATGTTGAGCAGCGTGGATTTGCCCGATCCTGATGCACCCATGATGGCCACAAACTCGCCCTCTTCGATGTTGAGGTCGATACCTTTCAAGACGTGCAAGGGTTGTGCGCCCTTGTACGTCTTGTGGAGTCCTTTTAGTTGAATCATCATAACTTAAATGCTATCGGATTTCTCTGACAGTTGTTGTTCAATAACTGCCGCCAGCGAATCCGTCTTGGCAGAGAGATTTTTGTCTACATCCTTGTTGACGCACCCAAGATATTCCTTCGCCTTTTGAAGATCACCCTCGTTCAGGGCATCTTCCGCACAATGATAGTAACTCCATGCAATGGTCTTGGGGTTGTCACACGATATGAATGACAATGTTGCTATTACCACTCCTGCCAACAGTGTTGTATTTAATTTTGTCTTCATGTTTTGTCAAGTTCTATTGAATCTTAATGCTTCCGCTCACCTGAAGTCTGCGGGAGTCGAGGCTGGCTTTGCCAAAGCTTTGTTTGGTCAAGTTCTTGCATTTTCCTTTCAACTTCACTTCACCACTGCCACCAGCACTGACGGTGAGGTTTTCGCACTTGACATCGAGATTGGCTTCGCCATCGCTGGTCAGTTGTAGGTTGATGTTGTTGGCTTTGATATCTGTGGTGATGTCGCCATTGCCGTCCAACTGAAGGATTGCATCCTCACAATTGAATTTGTTGGCAATCACATCACCGTCGCCATTGATGATGATGCGCAAGTTGGCGCAATCCACATGGGGGGCTTCAAAGTCACCATCGCCACTGATTTCGATATCGAGGTCACCTGTGTAGAACTCATCTCCCTTGATTTCAAGGTCTCCATCACCGTTCACCTTCACACTGCGAAGGTCTGGTACGGTGATGTTGAGTTTGATGCTGGGTAGTTGTTTGCGGTGGGCAGGATTGGAGATGACATGAAGGGTGTTATCGTCCTCTTTCTCTCCTTTCTCCACTCGAATGTGATTTGACTCGATGGCTCCCTCGTTGCCTGTCACCTTGACACAAAATTCTTCACCTTGACGCAAGTTGATGTCTGCATTGCCATCCATCACGATGTGGGCAAAAGGATCGAGATCGAGAGTTTGGGTCACGACCTTACCCCATTTCTCGCTATCTCGGAAGTAGTCCTTGCCGTTTTTCGACTTGATCATTTGTTGTTTTTCCTCTGGCGTGAAATGGCAGGATGTCAAGCTGAACAGGGCGATGCCGAGGCAGATGGCTAAGAGGTACGGATAGAATTTCATTATATTAATGTTTCATTTGATGGTTGATGATTCCTTGGGTCAGTTCGTCCATACTGATGTTGAGACTTACCATCTGACGGGCTACGTCGGGCAGGGTCTCATTCATGAACTCTTCGCGTTTCATCTTCTGGATGGCGCTTTTGGCTCCAGCCGACACGAAGTAGCCGAGGCCACGCTTCGTGTAGATGATGTCTTGACTCTGCAACAGGTCATAGGCACGGGCACAAGTGTTTGCGTTCACCTCCACATGGGCGGCATACTCCCTCACACTGGGAATGCGCTCGTCTTCCTGCAGTTTCTGTTGCAGAATGTCATCGCAGAGAAGGTCTGCGATTTGCAAATATATGGCTTTATTGTCTTTGAATCGCATAATTTTCACATTATTTAGGTAAAAACTTATGTTCGGAAAGAAAAATGCTCCTTTTTGCCGCACTTATCCACTAATTCCTATTGAGGGGAGCCGTGATTTGAGCCTTGGTGTAGAGTCGATAACTCCACCATACGAGGAAGGCTGAGAGAGCAAGACAGAGAACGCCCAAAACATAATATGTAGTTGTGACGCCATTGACCACGTCCTCGCTGCTCAGTTCAACAAAGGTGCTACCGAATACACCAGAACCGATGGAAAAAGTGATGCTGATAATAGTGCCAATGACTTGCAGAGCAATGTAGGTGAGGATGATGTTGTACTTATACTTCAGGGCATTGCCGAAGAAGTAGAGGATGGGATTGGCCACGAAACTGCAGATGATGACGAAGGTCAACGAGTGGAAGAAGCCTTCCATGGGCGTGTTGCTGATCTCCTGCTTGTAGTTGACGAATCCCAGTGGGCCTAAAACATCTGTGAGGGTATCGGCGAAGTTGAACAATTTGAATGATGTGGCTGTGAGCGAGGTGATGCCATTTTCTGCTCCATATACGATGAGGGTGAGCAAGGCATTGATGCCGTCAGCAGCCAAGAGGGCTACGAGGCAAGTGGCGAAACCACCCACGAGCATCAACAGCGAGTGCCAGGTGAACTTCTCCAGATTGGTGGCTGGCAAGGTGAGTTCGGTGATGCGCCCCTGTTTGTTGCGGAGGTTGTGAGCCCAGCAACCAGCGAACACGGCCATGAAAACGGAAGTGATGAGTCCCATCTCCATCATGGCGGTGAGGTATATCCAGTTGTAACCTTCGAAAGAGTTAGGCTCGGGTACATAAGAATATGCGGAACCACTCATACTGTCATTGATGACTGAGGTGTAGAGGGTGTGGCGTGCAAAGAAGCCGATAAGGGCAACACATACGGTACCGGCAATGGCAACAAACACCAGATTTCGGTAGAACGACTTATTGATGGTAAGATCGTATTTTGCGAAGTTCGCAAATCTTTGTTGATTGAAATTCATAATGAGTAGTAATTTATGGGAGTTATGGGAATAATGAGAATATTGAGAATCATGAGGCCGCGATTTGAGCACGGTTGAGGGCATCGATGAAGAGTTCTTCAAGGTTGACGGGCTCATCCATGTTGAGCTTGTCGTTGAAGAGTACAGCGTTCTGCTCAATGATGGTCACATGGTCGAGCAGGGTCTCTACATCGCGCACTTGATGGGTGGAAATGATGACCAGTTGGTCTTCTCTCATGCCCTGTGCCACCACTTTGCGGAACTGGCTCTTGCCAGGAATGTCGAGACCATTGGTAGGTTCGTCCATCACCAAAAGTTTCGTGCGGGCTGCAAGGGCAACGCACATGTAGATCTTCTTCTTCTGGCCCATCGACAGGGCACCGAGGTTAATCTTGGGGATGCCATTCTCATCGAGGGTGGCACCATTCACACCCTTCAGCTCGAACATTTCGAGGAGTTTCACCATCAACTGCTCGTCAAAGTTGGGGTAGAAGGGTTTGAGCACATTCACATAGTCAGGCAGTAGGATGGAGGGGAGGTTGTACTCCTCGGGCACGATGAACATCTCCTGCAAAGTTTCTGGCGTACGTAATTGGGTGTCGATGCCATCGAAAGTGATTTGTCCCTGTTTTGGACGCAGCAGACCCATCACGAGATAGAGTAGGGTGCTCTTGCCTGTTCCGTTCTTGCCTAAAAGGCCATAAATGCCTGGTTCCTCGTATGAGAGCGAGAAGTTTTCCAGCACGTTGTGCATGGTGTTGTAACCGTAGGTCACGTTCTGAATCTTTAACATACTTTATTGATTTATTAATAATGTGTAAACGAATTGCCTTTATCTTTAATTAGTGTACTACTTTAGTA
>JBGUMY010000224.1:0-8703 GCA_045117095.1 Bacteroidaceae bacterium
ATTATATGGTCAATTGACTCCGTCGAGCTAAAGGTTCATGGGCCATTCGTGGTAATTATATGTAAAAAATAGAGAAAAATATTTTTATTTGTTTTTCCCTATTTTTCCCTATTTTTCTTTCGGCGGCCTGCCGCAATATTTCACTTAGAATGGTAAGCCGACGGCGAAGTGGAATGCGAAGTCGCGGTTGAAGTTGTGGTGGAGGATGGGGTAGTGGTCGCGGTCGTCGTAGGCGGGGTCGATGGCTTTCATGCCGGCATCGAAACGGACGATGAAGAAGTTGGCGTCCATGCGGAGACCGATGCCGTAGCTGACGGCGATCTCTTGCCAGAACTTGCCGATGCGGAAGGCGCCGCCGGGCTGGTCGTCGTAGGCGCGGATGGTCCAGATGTTGCCGGCATCGACGAAGGCGGCGCCGCTGAATTTCCAGAAGAGCTGGGCGCGGTATTCGAGGCTGAGGTCGAGCTTGATGTCGCCCGACTGGTTGAGGAAGTTGATGCCTTTGTCCTTGCCGTTGTAGGTGCCGGGACCCAAGGAGCGGACGGACCATCCGCGTACGCTGTTGGCGCCGCCGGCGAAGTAGCGTTTCTCGAAGGGCAGCTGGTTGGAGTTGCCATAGGGATAGGCGATGCCCAAGGCTCCGTGGAAGGCGACGGAGTTGTTCTTGTCGATGCGGAAGCTCTTGGAGAAGTCGAAGTCGCCCCTCACGTACTGGGCGAAGGCGATGCCGGCGAAGGTGTACTGTCCGTCGTGGTTCTTGTTGGCGTCGATGATGTGGGAGAAGGCGCTGAGCACGTTGCCGGAGGTCTCGATGTTGAAGCGGATGGTGTAGGCGTTCTTGCCGTAGGTCTGCTCACGTGCTCCGAGTGAGTTGTAGGAGTAGGTGTAGCCCATCTTGGTGATGAGCAGGTTCTCGTAGTTGTACTTGAGGATGGCGTTGGTCTTGCCGAGTGAGTCGAGGTATTGCTCCTTGAAGGTTCGGGAGATCCAGGGCATGTAGACGTAGTTGACCTCGACGAGGTCGTAGCGGTGCTGCACGCGCTGGCTCTTGTTGCTCCATTTGTATCGCCAGGCGGCGGTGAGGACGCGTCGCTGGAACTCGGGGCGGTTCTGCATGTTGTATTGGAGGGAGATTTCGGACGAGGCGTTGTGCTCGGTGCCCCATTCGCGCTTCACGTAGGGGAGCAGGAAGGCGGGGAATCCCAGGGTGGCCTCGGCGCCCAGCTCGACGTAGTTGTTGCCGTCATATCCCTCCAGTCCGGTGATGGCCTCGTAGGCGCCACGAATCTTGAACGTGAAGGCTTCGGATCCACGGAAAAGGTTCTTGTTCTGGTAGGAGGTGGAGAGCGCTGCGCCCAGATCGCCGGCGGAGTTGGTGGCCTCGACATCGAATCCGAAGGAGTGGGGCTTGGCGTGGTTGACGATGATGTTGCAGTCGAGCGTGTCGGTGCCGGGTCGCTCGGTGAGCTGGATGTTGGAGAATCCGATGGCGCCGAGCCGGGTGTAGTTGGTGTAGGTGCGGCGGAAGTAGTTGTCGTTGTACAGTTCGTGCGGCCGGACCATGGAGTGGCTGATGAGCAGGCGCTTGCGGAAGTGGAGCTGGTCCTGATAGAGGAAGTTGTAGCCCTTGTAGTGGATGCTGTCGTTGGGCTCGGTGGGATTGGTGATGTCGGTCAGGAAGTTGACGGAGCCAATCGTGTACTGCTGATGTTCGGTGGCCTCGACGCGTCCGTTCTCCTGGTGCAGCTTCACGCGCATCATCACGTCCACCTCGGTGGAGTTGCGGGCTGTGTCGGCCGTGAAGCGGACATCCTCCTTGGTGAACTTGTAGTAGCCGTTGTTCCTCAGATGGGTGGCGATGCGGTTGCGCTCACCGTTCAGCGCCGTCACCTCGAAGGGGAGGCCTGGCTTGAGCAGCGAGTGTGCCGTGTCCTCCACCGTGAGGAAATGCCGCAGCCCGTTGTCGTCGACGATGCGGGTGATGTGGCGGATGGTGTAGCGCTCGTTGGGATGGACGTTGTAGAGCACGTTGACCTTCTTGCCCTTCTCCATCTTGAACTCCTCCACCTCGGCCTTCATGTAGCCGGCATTGTTCAGCACCTTGCGGATGTCGCTCATCGTCCGTTCGGACTGCACGCTGTCGTAGAGCACGGGGGCTTCGCCCAACTTGCGCCAGAATCGGCATGAACGCTTGGTGGTGTCGGTGCCCGAGAGGGTGTAGATCTTGAGCGGCACACGTGCGCCAAACCATTTCGTGTTGGTGTTCTGCACCACGTAGTCGCTCAGCAGATAGGTCTTGTGGATCTCGTCGTCGTCGCACGTCACCGCCACGCCCGTCAGCATGTGCTCGCCCTCGGGGATGTAGCGGTCGACTGAGCATGACACCACCATCATGCTCAGCCACATTATTAATAATATATATATGTGTAGGTGCTGAAGTCTCACGCAGGATCCGAATTTGTGTGCAAAGGTACGAATAAGCGGGCGAAGAATAAAATATTATCGTTCTTATTTGCCACTATAGATGACTTTCTTGCCACCATTGATGTAGATGTGGTGGGGAAGGGGAGTGGTGGCGGTTCTGCCGTTGAGGTCGATCCATGGGCCGTCGGAGGTCTTCCCCTTGTCGGCAGGATGGTTGCGGATGCTGACCGTCTCGGCCACATGGCTGATGTCGGAGAGGAAACCGATGTAGTGGATGGTGGAGGTGCCGGTGGAGGAGGTGAGTCCGAAGATGGTGGCTCCCTGACAGATGGAGAAGGTGTCGCCCGAGTTGTTGCCGTCGAGGTCGGTCTTGGTCATGTCCCAGATGAAGTAGCACAGATCCGTCCCCTCGATCTTGGTCGGCTTCACGCTGCTGCCACGGTTCACGCCGTTGAGCCACCAGAGGTAGGCAGAGCCAGAGGTGGTGCGGACGTTGGAGGCTGCGACCACGAGGTACTTCTGGTCGGCGTTGAGCAGGTATTCGTCGGTGTTGGCGAAGTCGAGGCTCAGGCAGAGGTTGTTCGTGCCCGTGCCGGAGCGAACGGTGATGGTGTTGTCGTCGTTGTAGGTGAATCGGCTTTGCGCCACACGTCCGTTGTCGCCCGTCAGCCAGTCGGTGGCATGCCATTGGTAGGCGTGGTCGTTGTAGTCCTTCAGCAACCGAAGGTAGTAGAGACCCGGACATAGCGTGTTGGACGCGGCGACAATCCTGAACGTGAGTTTCTGCTTCACGTCGCCCTTGCTGTCTACGAGCAACTCGTCGGGGATGCGGTATTCCACGTTGTAGAAGCCGTTCTCGTCGGCACCCTTCGCCGATGATGTCACGGTGACGCTGCCAATCTTCACATTGTCAACATAGATGTTGGCGGCACGTCCTTGGTCGGCGGTGATGAAACGGAGCATCAGCGCCACGTTGGTCGTCTCGCCTGTGGTGTTCTCCACCACGTATTGGATGTATCCGCTGGCCTGGGCATCGCGGTAGGTCTCGCCACGGAAACTGCCGCTGGTGGAGCCGGAGGAGTATTTGGCCTGATGTCCTGCCTCGCTCTGCTGTTCGCCAGTGGCCACGAAGTCGAGGGTGCGGGCGGCGATGGCAGCCTCTTCAGCATCTTTCTTGCCCATCTCGGAGTTGGCATACTCTTCCGCTGTGCCTTGGAAGAAGTAGCAGGAGTAGCGCGAGTGGTGGATGGCATAGAAGGGCTCGAGGGTGATGTCCCCCTGATTGGTGGTGGTCAGCGTGAAGAGGAGTTTGGCACGGTCGTTCTCCTTGATGTTCTGAAGCACCTCCGTGCGGTTGCCCACCAGCAGGGGAGCGGACGAGAGGGGCTTGGCGCTGGCGCGAGCTCCGGGGGAGTGATCCATGCGGCCTTCGCCACCATATTCGTTCTGCAGCTTCGCTTCGGTCTCGGTGCGGGCCGCCAAGAGGATGGGGCCATACTTGAAGGCGATGTAACTGTTGTAGTCGGGACATGGCTCGTAACGGAGCGACATGGGCAGGTCCACTTCCACCACATCACCAGCTTTCCAGGTCTTGGTCTCGCAGGTGTAAGATGCCTTGCCGTCAGTGCTGGCCCATGCCGGCTTGCGGATGGCGAGGGTGAAGGTGCCATCCTTCGTGATGGTCAGTTTGGTCTTCTGCTCGTAGGGGAAGTTGGTCTCTTGACGGATGCCGAACACCTCGCTGTTGAGTTCGCTGGCGGTGAAGAGGTTCACGTAGAGCGTGTCGTTGGTGACGCTGTGCGTGTAGATGAAGTGGCCGTACTTCGAGTGGTTCTCCATGCCTGTGCCCACGCAGCACCACATGCCTTGGTTCACCTGCGAATAGATGCGGTAAGCCTGTGGACGAAGGGTGGTGAAATAGACGTAGCCGCCTGTCTTGGGGTCTTGGGTGGACATGATGTGATTCCACATCGTCGCCTCATAGAAGTCGGCGTACTTGGCATCATGGGTATCGTCGAAGAGGTCTTCGGTCAGCTTCAGCATATTGTTGGAGTTGCACGACTCAGGGCCTTCGAGGTTGTTGATGTAACGGTCGCCGCTTTGGTGGTTGAGGAAGTGCTCGCTCACGGAGTTGCCACCGATGCAGACCGTACGGTTCTTTGCCACATCGTCCCAGAAGTTCAGCGCAGACTTGCGGTAGTCCTTCAGCGTCTTGTCCTCCTGCCAAGCCCGTTCGAAACCAATGTACTTAGGCACTTGTGTGTTGGCGTGCTTGCCATCGAGGAAGGTGGCGTTGAAGGTCTTCATGCCGTCAATCATCTGGCGGTGGCTGTACTTCTTCGCCCCATCTAAATATTTCTTCTCCCCAAAGATTTTGTAGGCATCCACCAGGGTCTCGTTCATGCCGCCATGCTCCCAGCCGAGCACCTGCTGCATCTCGTCGGTGGTCAGTTTGCTCACCACGTTCACGCTCCAGTCGGAGAGTCCGCGGAAAAGTTCCTTCGCCACCTCACTGCCCGTGTAGAGGTAAGCATCGCGCAATCCTGCCAACACCTTGTGCTGGCAATAGAACGGCACCCAACCGCCATAATTGCGGAACTCGGTCAAATCCTTGGCGTACAAACCCGTCCAAACCTGGTTGATGGGCTGTCCACCGATGAATCCCTTCATGCCCTTCGTGTCGTTGGCATAGGCATCCTGGCAATCCTTCATGATGTCCAAGCAGTAGTTGAGGCGCTCCAGCATCTTGGCCTGCATGCCAGCATCGTGTGAAGCCGCATACGCCAAGGCAAGGGCACTCACATAGTGGCCTCCCACATGGCCCTCGAGGCTCCAGTCAGGTTGTCCCCAGTTGCTGAACGAAGGGTGCTTCTTCTCCCATCCATAGTATTTGGAAGAAGTCTTGGTCGTGAGTCCTGCCTGACGGATGAACGGGGTCATCAGTCGGTCAGCGTCGTATTTCAGGAGCAGTTCATCATTGATTTCCATCATGGTCTTCATGGGACCATCGAGGAGTGTCACTTCATGGAGATCGAAGTGCTGTGGATAGATTTCGCTTTGGGCAATGGCTTGATTCGCTCCGAATGTGAGCGCCGTCATTGCCATGGTGATGGAGAGTGTTTTTTTCAACATAAATGCTGGTTTTCTTTTGATGTGATTCTTGTTGCTCAAAGCATCAGGTGTGCTCCGTGACATGGGCTCTCCATCTGTGGAGAGTGGCAAGACTCAATATACGTATGCTTCTTTCTCGATGTTGATGAAAAGTTGCCTCAGCTGCTTGGCATAGTCTTTGTATTGATCCATCGCTTCGGCATAGAGGGGCTTGATGGTGTTGGCGTTCCACACCTCTTTGTATTCCTTCTCGTCATGGTTCTTGCACTTGACAATAGCCTTTAACAATTTGCCTTTGTTGAAATAGAAACGGAATTCGTATTGCTGGTCATGCTGGTCATCCTCGAAGCGGTTCATGGGGTCGTAGGCATAGATAAACGCCACGTTACCATCGGCATCATAGAGATACTCCTCATAATATTCACGGGCGGCATAGTTGTATTTCTTGATGACAAACTTCACGTAGTGCGGTGCGTAAATCACATCCTCGTCGTCGCTCTCCACCTCGTCATAATACAGGTAAGTGTCCTCGATATGTCCCCCTGTAGCGGGCAGCCACTGCCGTCCTTCGAGATGGTAGAACTGGCCGAAGTAGGCTCCGTCGTCTTTGTTGGAACTCGTATGGTTGGCAACATACTCCTTCATCGCTTGATAGCGCTCTCTGATACTTTCTACAGTGTTCTGTGCCAGCGTAGTGTGCCAACATGCTGTGAGCAGCAGAATCACAAAAATGCTCTTTTTCATATATGATGGTCTTTTAATCGATGCAAAGGTACAACTTTTTTTCTTCTTCTCAAAGCAGTAAGAAGGAAAAGTCGTACCTTGGGCTACGCCGAAAGGTACATCCTGCTGAATAGGGGAGATGATAGGGTCTGTATTGGAGGCTATGAAGCCAAAATCACGTTTCAAAGAGGTGTATCTAACAAAAAAACTAAAAGTTTTGAGGGAAGGAGAGTGGTGGGAAGGATTTTTTTCCTTATCTTTGCCTCGTCAACCAAAAACGTGAAAGTATGATAGTATATCCTAATGCGAAGATTAACATCGGCCTGAACGTCGTGGAGAAGCGTCCAGACGGCTACCATAATTTGGAGACCGTGTTTTACCCGATAGGTCTGCAAGATATTCTGGAGATTCAGGAGTTGGAAGGCGATGCGCCTGCCTGTGGCTATCGCCTGAAAGTGACAGGCTCTGTGCTGGATGGTTCGCCTGAGGACAATCTGGTGGTGAGGGCTTTCAAGTTGTTGAAGAAGGATTTTGACCTTCCGCCTGTGAGCATCGGATTGTACAAGCACATCCCTACTGGTGCTGGTCTTGGCGGTGGTTCGGCTGATGCAGCCTTCACGGTGAAGACTTTGAACGAGCGTTTCAAATTGGGGCTGACCACGCAGCAGATGGAGGACTATTGCACGCAGTTGGGGGCTGACTGTCCTTTCTTCATCCAGAACAAACCGATGTTTGCAACGGGCATCGGCAATGTGTTTCAGCCCATCGAACTGAATCTGAAGTATAAGTCATTGGTGTTGGTGAAGCCAGACACATTTGTATCGACAAAGGATGCATACGCGAAGGTGAAGGTGCAGCATCCTGAGAAGCAATTGCCTGAACTGCTCTCACAGCCTATAGAGAAGTGGAAAGATACGGTGGTGAACGATTTTGAGGCGAGCGTGTTCTCGAAGTATCCTGAGATTGCTGCCATCAAGGACAGAATGTACGACCTTGGTGCTGTGTATGCCAGCATGTCGGGTAGCGGTTCGAGCGTCTTCGGCATCTTCGAAGACCCTGTGGACAATGTGGATGAGATGTTCAGCGGTATGTTCTGCCGTCAGCGTGAACTCTAATCGTAGAAGTTCCAACTGAGTCCAAAACGGATGCTGGCGGGGTTCATCGGATAGCCTGGTGCCCAGAAATAGCGGCCATCTGACTGATTGGCATGGTGGTACATCACGTAGAAGCGTGTTCGCTTCAAATCGAAATTGGCATAGACGGAGATGAGTGGATAGTTCCCAATCTTCGTCTTTTTCTGTGGGTTCTGGTTCATATACATGCCGATGACAGGCGAATAGTCTGGCGCTTCGTATTCAGTGAAATACTTCATGTCGGCACCAAATTCGGTCTTCAGCACCTTGGCAATCCTGAAGCGCAGATAGAGGTTGGTGTAAAGCGAGATAGTAGGTAAGGGCAGCACGTCTGAATGGCTGCACGTCTGATAGGTGATGTCGTTGTCCCAATGCAGGATGCCCAATGCGAAATTCTGACGCAGATTGGCATTGATGATTTGGATGTTGTCGCTACACTGCATGGGCGAAACATTGTTGGTGATGATGGGATTGTCCGTGTCGGCATTCAGTGTGATGCCTGTGTTCTGGAAATAACTGTAGTTCTTAATGTTCTCCACTCCAACGGTAATGGTCGTATTGGTGTGGGGGATATCAATCATGCCCTCGATGCGTTGACGAAATTCCTTGCTCATATCATTGTCCCACCAAGCATGTTTGCTGTGATAGTGACGGAAATAGAAACTGGGATGCAGATTTTTGATGTAGGCATTCAAAGCCACTTGCGCCGTATCGCCCAATACCGGAATGTTGACTTCGGCATGACCATTGACATCGAACTGGCCAATCTTCTCCCCAGCCACCACAAACTCTGCATCTAAATTGTAGTGTACGGTGGTGCCTTGGGAACGGATGATTTGACCACCTACCATGATGTTGTTCTCCTTTTGATACTGCTTGCCAATCAATCCCGTAGTGTTCGTGTTGAAGCCGCCGTATCGGGTGGAGTCAGGGAGCATGAAGCGATTATATTCGTAGCCTGCATAGAAATTCAAGCCAAACACAGCCCACTTGTTGAAGCCTTCGCATAGGGAGATTCCCAACAAATTCTTGACACTGAGGTATTTTGTGCGATCTTCGGTCGAGTCGCCAGGCAGATAGGTGTAGGAATGATAATTATCGGTCTCTTTATAGGCACGATAGTTGTGCATCATGTTTTGCAGTTTCAGCGTGTGGAAAATCTTGCTGACAGGCACGAACACCTCTTTCGTGGTGACAGAATCAATCTCTTCATCCTGATAGAAGCCGAGGTCGTAGTGATGATTGAGGAACACGAGGTCGTGCTCTTGACGGTTCCAAGTGCTGGACAGGTTGGTGGGAATATCGTTGGAGG
>JBGUMY010000225.1:0-7084 GCA_045117095.1 Bacteroidaceae bacterium
CTGTTCGGAGTTGTCCACCTTCACGACAACCTCGTTAGCCTGCTTCTTGTCCTTATTCAAATATTTCGTCACATCGACGGTGAAAGGCGTGTAGCCATAGTGATGCTGCCCAGCCTTCTGTCCGTTCACATAGACCTCGGCCTTCTGATACACACCCTCGAAGTGGAGCTTGACGAGTTGATCACTCAACTCTAAACTCTCAACTCTAAACTGTTTACGGTACTCGCCCTTGCCGGCCTCGAACCATCCGCCACCAGTACCCGTAGCTCCCTTGCCCGAATTGGGACCTTCGGAAATGTCCCAATCGTGTGGCAAGTCAACTAATATACTGTTTGACGATTTACCATTTACAATTTTACTAAACTGCCAGCCGAAGTCAAACAGCTGTTTGGTTTGTGCCGATGCTGTCACTGCCGCGATGACAAGCATCCATGAAATCATGATTATCTTCATTTCTTTATTTAGTGCGCCCCACAGGTGGGTTCTATAATGAGTGTCTTAATCCGTCATTTCGCCAGTTCCTTCTCGATGCTCTCTTCCATGTCCTGAGGTTCGGTGGTAGGCTCGAAGCGGCAGACCACGTTACCCTCTTTGCTGATGAGGAACTTGGTGAAATTCCACTTGATGTCAGGCTTTGAAGCATAGTCGGGGTCGGCCTTGGTGAACATCTCGTCAAGAATCTTCGTGAGTGGATGCGCAGGATTGAAACCCGCGAAGCCTGCCTGGCTCTTCAGCCACTGGTAGATAGGATGGGCACCGTCGCCATTGACCTCAATCTTCGACATCAGCGGGAAGGTGACGCCATGATTGATGCGGCAGAACTCCTCAATCTCTTCGTTTGTGCCAGGCTCCTGATGGCCGAACTGGTCGCAGGGGAAGCCGATGATGACGAGTCCTTGGTCTTTGTACTTCTGATAGAGTGCCTCCAGACCGTCGTACTGTGGGGTGAAACCGCACTTCGAGGCAGTGTTGACGATGAGCAGAACCTTGCCCTCGTAGTCAGCAAAGTTCACTTCCTTGCCCTTGTTCGAGAGGGCGGTGAAATCATAAATCTTTTCCATGTTTTTGTCGTTGTTTGTTGTTGCTTTGCAGGACATCAGGCAGATGACGGCTACAAAGAGAGTGAATAATTGGAATCGTTTCATATCATATAGATGATGCTCAATTTCCATGATGATGTTATTTGTGGTTTTCATGAGATGTATTTCAAGAAAGCGTCAGCCTGTGCTTTTAGCGATGCAATCTGCTCTTCAGTGAGAATCATGCGACCTTCAGTCCAAGCCTCGATGTTCAGTGCGATGCCTGTCTGTTGTTCCATGACATCAGTCTTGATAAAAGACAACAATTCCGTCAGTTTCTCACGGCATTTCGCTGTGGCCATCTTGCCACCTGCACCGCTCAAGGCAATCTTCTTTCCATTGATGACAGTAGGCGTTTCATAATCGCCTGCCACCAATGGACGTGATAGCCAGTCGAACAAATTCTTCACATGGCCTGGATAGCTGAAGTTGTATTCGGGCGTGAACACCCAGATGCCGTCCGCCTCTTTGACAGCGTTGCGCAGACGGCCTACGGCTTCTGGTTCAGGAAATTCGATGTCCTGATTGATGAAAGGGACATCCGTATAGTCCAGATATGTCACTATAGCCTGTTGGCCAATCATTCGCTCTGCTTCGAGAGCCAACTGTCGGTTGAAGGATTCTTTTCTCAGCGAACCGACAATAAAAAGGATTTTCTTCATCATCGTTAGTTGGTTTTGGTTGATTATTCGCGTACAAAGGTATGGATTTTTTCTGAGTTGCAACAACATCGTTGAAAATGATTTATAAAATTCCTGTTTTGATGATTGATTATAGCTCAAAACCTCATTTCTTTGCCGAAAAATTGGACGATAATGAAAAAAACAAAAGTGACGTGCCTGCCGACACGTCACGGTGGATTCTGTTAGATATGGAGTTTTCTTTCTTGTTTTATTGTTTACGGCGACAAAGCTGCGGTTAAGCGAGAGCCATGATGCTTACATCGATTGCCGAGCATGAGCAGTTTCGCGGCCTTTTGGCCACAAAGATAAGCTTTTATTTTCAATTATTGTTCTATTTCCCCGTTAAAAGTAACAAAAGTTGGCGAAAGTGCGGCGTTTTGCCGAATTCTGCATACCTTTGTTCCCATCAGTCATACCACATCAAGTTTATCGTGGCGAGAGAAATGGTGTTTCCGTCAGGCCTCGTCTTACCTCCGCTTTACCTTCGCCTTACCTCCCTCTTACCTCCCATTTTTGTTCGTCTGAGGCTCTTCTTTTCTCCACTTGTTGTATGTTTATTGATTGGACAACAAACGGACAACAATTGGACAACAAACGGACAACAATCGAACCTAAGTGGGAGCTAACCTATGGGTACATCGGACTTAGTCCTTGGCTTTTTCGGTGCAAAACTACGAAAAAACAAGAAAAGAGCAAAAGAAAAGTTTAGTTCTGAACATATAAAACGGAAAGAAAAGAGGATGTGCCTGTTTGACACACCCTCTTTATTGATAGACGTAAAGTCTGGTTGCTGTTCGGACACAAAATCACTTCAAGTCTTCTGGAATCGTGGGCATGGCACCATGCTGGGTGCAGACGAAGGCACTTACCTTCACGGCACGTTCATGCGCCTCTTTCACTGATTTGCCTAACAGAAGCGAAGAAACGAAAGTTGCAGTGAAGGAATCGCCCGCCCCCACCGTGTCGGCCACCTCCACCTTGGGAGTGCCCTGCTGGCTCACTTCGCCATCGGGGGTGAACACGTAGGAGCCGTTCACGCCGCAGGTGAGGATGAGCATCCGCAAGTTGTACTTCATTAGGATGGCACGGCACTTGCTCTTGAAGTCGATGCTTTGCCAGATGGCGTCGAAGTCTGCGTCGCTTTCGGGCAGTGCCCCAAACACTCGACTTACCGTCACCAGTTCCTCATCGTTGATTTTCAGGATGTTGCAAATCTCCAAAGAGGATTCGATGACCTCTTTGGTGAAGAAGTTCTGACGGAGGTTGATGTCGAACACCTTGAGGGCATCCTTGGGCATATCGTCAATGAAACTGCGGATGGTGTTACGGCTCACGTATGAGCGTTGTGCCAGCGAACCCCAGCACACGGCATCTGCTCTCCGAGCCAAGTCGGCCAACTCTTCGGAGTAAGGGATATTGTCCCATGCCACATCTTTCTTGATGTCATATTGAGGGATGCCGTTCTTGTCGAGCGTCACCTGCACCGTACCCGTATCATAGGGAACCTTGGGACAAACGATTTGCAGACCTGCGTTGTTGCATATGTCAAGGATTTCATTGCCTAAGGCATCGTCGCCCACAGCACTGGCTGCCCATGCGTCGAGTCCGAACTGTCCGCAATGATATGCGAAATTGGTTGGCGCACCGCCAAACTTTCTTCCTTCAGGGAGGCAATCCCAAAGCGCCTCACCTATACCTACTACTGTCTTCATAAAGACCTCTCCCCCGCCTCCCCTAAATGGGAGGAGTAGAATGTTAGTGGGGGAGCATTCTACTTCTATGGTTTTTATTTCAATTTACTTTTCGGGAATACGAGATTGGTCTGTACTACCTCGCCCTCATTGCCGAACACTTCCACCGAGCTGTTGTCGATGAACACACGGATGCTGGTCAGTTTTTTGTGGACAGGAGCAACCGTAACGGCTGGGAAATGTTCGCTAAATGAAGTGTCGCCACATCGGGTGCGGTCGCACGAGAGTGTCATGGCTTTTTGGTCGTAGGCGATGACGAATTCGTCGCCCTCGGCATTGGTCAGTCGGATGGTGGTCGAGCCCTTCACCTTGTAGGTCTTGTCCAGTCCCTTTCCGTCATACTCTTTGGCAGGTCGACTACCCAAATAGTACTCTTTCCCTACCTGATAAAGGAATAGGTCGCGAGCAATTGAGTTGGCACTTCTGAACTGCTTGGTTGGCACATCGTTGGCATACTCCCAGTTCGACATCCATGCCATCACCGTTCGTCTGCCATCAGGTGCATTGGAGAACGATACTGTGGCGTAATGATCCTTGCCATAGTCCATCCAGAGTGCCTTTCCGTTAGCGTAACGACTGGCATCATCCACCGTGAAATGATGGCCGTCGAAGTCACCCACAAAATACTGCGTGGCACTGCCACCGAAGGGACCTCCTGGGTTGATGTTGCATAAAAGCACCCACTTTTTCGAGTTGAGAGTTGAGGATTTAGAGTTGAGAGTTAAAGGGAAGAGGTCGGGACACTCCCACACACCATCATGACAGCCCAATCCTGCACCGAATCGGCTCTCTTCCTTCCATGTCTTCAGGTCGGGCGATGAATAGATGCGCATCTCTTGACCCACCGCCAAGATGAGGTTCCAAGCTTTGATGTCCTCGTTCCAGAACATGTTGGGGTCGCGGAAATCCTTCTCCTCAGCAGTCAGCACGGGATTGCCATCGTACTTCGTGAAGGTCTTGCCGCCATCGGTGGAGTAGGCCAGACACTGTGCCTGCACATCCCCTCCAAACGGCGTGGGACGGCTGGAGGTGTACATGGCGATGACAGCACCTGGTCCGAAGCCTGCCGTACCTGCTTCGTCCACCACACACGAACCGCTGAACATCGTGCCCCATACGTCGGGAGCCAATGCCACGCCTTCGTCTTTCCAATGGATGAGGTCGGTTGTAGTGGAATGTCCCCAGTGCATATTGCCCCACATCGAGCCGTAGGGGTTGTACTGGTAGAACAAGTGCCACGTGCCATCTTTGTAGAACATCCCGTTCGGGTCGTTCATCCATCCACGCTTGGGCGCATGGTGATATTGCGGACGGAACTTCTCGTCGATGAGCGCAAAGTCGGCATTGTCGTTCTGCGCCAGTTTTGAGAAGCAGATACTGCCCGTTGGCACATTCTGCACACAAACCCGCAATGCACCCTTGCCTTGATATGGCTTCAGGTCGAGCGCCACATAATAATCCACTTGCTCGCGAGCCATACGCACGTTCTGCTCCATCTTCATCATGCCTGACACGATGACCTGTACCTTCCCTTCGGGAGCGGACTCTTGGATGGGCAACCACAGATAGCGTCCATCAGCCTTGGGAGTGATAATGCTTTGCTCACAAGCCTGCGGAGTCACCGTCTGTGCCTCACAGACACTCCCCCAAGGAAGTGCCGTGAGTACAGAAGCCAGGAAAAAACATTTTAAGTTGTTCATATACTTTCGTTTTTAGATCATCCTATTGCTGATAGACTTTCACGTCGCTCACCGTCATCGAACCGCCATAGTTGTTGATGCTCCAGCAGTTCTTCTGAATGCCGTAGATGCGCTGGGTGTAGGCACACACATCGTTGATGTAGAGCACCAGGACGGAGTTGTCTGTGTAGATGTCGATGTGGTAAACGTTGTCCTGTGGACGCTCGAACCAGTAGCCATCGATGCCTTCCACAAAGCCACAGCCATTCACCCTTACTTCCTTTTCCACGCCGTCCTCATACACCTTCACCATGCGGAAGCCCTCCTGCTCGAAGTTCACCTTTCGGTGGTTCTCGTCCTCTGGATTCACCACCAATGTATAGTAATAGTCGATGTCGGAGTGACGGACGAGCGAGATGCCGAACTTGTCCCAGTTGTTCGAGGTCTTTACCGTGAAGGAGATATGGTTGCAAGTGCCCAACCGGTTGTAGAGCACGTATGCATTGTCGCCGGAGAGAGTGCCGTTGTCATAGCCATTACACTCCATCACATTCAAGGCCTGTTCCTTGTCATATTTCGAAGCCATAGCGGGCACTTCGCCCAGCGTCAGCGTACCGTCGGCGTGCTGGATGATCTTGTGGCAGACAAGTGCACCCGACCAATTGGGTTCGTTGCCATCGCCAGCACCTACACTGAGGTTCTTTTCGTGGATGTCAGCACCTGTGCGGTAAGGACACCAGCCCCAGATGAGGCGGTCGGTGCCGTTGGAGGCAGTCTTGGCGGCATAGAAGGCACGGCTGTCGAGCACCCCCTCCTTGCCATCTTTTGGCCAGTTGGCGCCTGGGTCGTTGAAGCAAGCCTTCAAATCCTCGAAGGTGGGAGCCATCATGTACTTCACTTTACGACTCCAGCTGGTCTTGTAACCCTCGCTATAGACGAGGTACCACCAGTCGCCCATCTTGAAGATGTCGGGGCACTCGCACATGCGATCCCAAATCATGGGGAAACTTCCGACGTGCTCCCACGTCTTCATGTCGCTCGACTTGAAGTCGGCGAACTTGAGCTTGCTGGCGATGACCATGTGATAGAGTCCATCGTCGGCAACGAAGATTTGTGGGTCGCGGAAGTCGTTGGCATCGTATCCGTAGTCTGTACCCTTCAGTGCCCAGACATTATCTTTTGTCCAGGTCTTGAAATCGGGTGAGGTGGCGCGCATCACGACCTCATGGTTGGGAAGGAGGACGTTGTAGCCAGTATAATAGATGTAATAGAGACCGTCCTTCTCGTTGTAGATGGCGCAGCCAGTGCCGAGGGATGCGTCTTGTTGGTCTGTGCTGGTGCCAGTGGGGAGCACTTCGCCGAGTGACGTGTAGTTGGCACCGTCCTTAGTGCTGATGCCCCAGTAAGGATGGTAGCACGCACCGTTGTTGTCGTATTCCTGCAAGTAGAGCACCTTGAACTCGCCAACCTTTTGGTCGTAGAAGGGCATGGGGTCTCCACAACGTCCGACAGAGGGCATGTAATAAGTGTTGAAACCTGCCTCGTCAGTAGGAAGGAAGAAGTAGGTGGTACCGTTCCAGTCCTTGGAGGGATCGGGACCGAAATTGTCATCGCTGCATGCCGTCAGCGCAATGGCTGACAGCATGAGTGCGAATATTGAATATATCATTGTCTTCATAATGGATTATTTGGTTAAATAGTTGATAGCATTCTGAGTGATAATCGCGATGTTCTTGTGATAGTTCTCGGCATAGCCAGCTTCGAAGGTATAGGAGTACCAGTCGTAGCATCCAGAGCCGATGCAGACGATGCCGCCCTTGCCGTCGTGGGCAGGATATTCCCAGGCTACGATGGCTCCATCGCCACCCACACCAAGAATCTTGGCGCCCGTG
>JBGUMY010000226.1:0-5902 GCA_045117095.1 Bacteroidaceae bacterium
TAAGCCCAACCTTGCTTTCTACGAGAGCATGGGCGTGAAGGGCTGGATTGCGTTCGAGAAGACCATTTCCTACCTCAACGAAAACTATCCCAATCACTTTATCATTGCTGATGCCAAACGTGGTGACATCGGCAACACCAGCGCCATGTATGCCCGTACCTTCTTCGAGGAAATCAAACTCGATGCCCTCACCGTTGCTCCCTATATGGGGGAGGATAGCGTGACTCCTTTCCTCCAATATCCAGGCAAGTGGGTCATCCTCTTGGCACTCACCTCCAACAAAGGCAGCCACGATTTCCAGCTTTTGTCAGTTGATAATGGAGAGTTGACTAAAGAGCGTTTGTTTGAGAAAGTGCTCAGAAAGAGCCAAGAATGGGGCAATGCTGACAACATGATGTATGTGGTGGGAGCCACACAGGGTCAGATGTTTGAGGACATTCGCAAGGTCGTTCCAGAGCACTTCCTGCTCGTGCCTGGCATTGGTGCCCAAGGTGGCAGCCTCGAAGAGGTCTGCAAATATGGTATGACCAAAGACTGCGGCCTCCTCGTCAACTCCTCTCGTGCTATCATCTATGCCGACAAGACTGAACGCTTCGCAGAAGTGGCAGCACAGGAAGCCCAAAAAGTAGCTGAACAAATGGCAAAATTATTAAAATAGTGAAAAGAGAAAAGTGAAGAGTGAAAAATCAAAGTATCCCCACCCCAATGGCAGGAAAAATAGATTTTTCACTTTTCAGTTTTCACTTAAACCTATATCCTCATGCAGTCCGCCAAGATCATCAACGACCCCGTCTTTGGCTTCATCCGTGTGCCACGAGGCCTTCTGCTCGACATCGTGCGCCACCCAGCCTTCTATCGCCTCAGCCGCATCAAGCAGCTGGGAGGCGCCAACATCGTCTATCCAGGTGCCCAGCACACCCGTTTCCAGCACTCCCTCGGAGCCTTCCATCTGATGGGACAAGCCATCCGTTCGCTCCAGCAGAAAGGACATTTCATCTTCGACATCGAGGCAGAGGCCGTACAAGCAGCGATCCTGCTGCACGATATCGGCCATGGGCCTTTCAGCCACGTGCTCGAACACACCTTCATGACTGGCGTCAGCCACGAGGACATCTCCCTCATGGTGATGGAGCAGATGAATGAGGAGATGCGTGGACAACTCTCGCTGGCCATCAAGATTTTCAAGGACGAATACCCCAAGCGCTTCCTCCACCAGCTCATCTCCTCCCAACTCGATATGGATCGCCTCGACTACCTCAAGCGCGATGCCTTCTTCACAGGCGTGAACGAGGCCAACATCGGCTCCTCACGCATCATCGACATGCTCGACATGGTGGATGACCAACTCGTGGTGGACAAGAAAGGCATCTACTCCATCGAGAATTACCTCGTCAGCCGCCGTCTGATGTACTGGCAAGTCTACCTCCACAAGACCTCTGTAGCAGCTGAGCACGTGATGATCAACGCCCTTCTCAGAGCCAAACAACTATCAGCTCTCAACTCTCAACTGTCAACTCTCAACTACCACCAATCCTCTCCCCTCACCTTCTTCCTCACGCACGACATCGACCGCAAGACCTTTTTCAGCGACTCTGCATGTTTGCAGAACTATCTTGCCCTCGACGATAACGACATCTGGTCAGCCCTGAAAGCCTGGTGCAACCATCCTGACCCCATCCTCTCGCTGCTCAGCCGTGATTTCATCAATCGCAACATCTTCAAAATTGAAATCAGCGACCAACCCGTCAGCGAGGAATGCAAGCAAGAGAAGCTCCAAGAACTCTCACAACATTTCGGCATCTCCCTCGATGATGCCAACTTCCTCATTGCCAGCATTGAAGTCGGCAAAGACATGTACAGCCTCGATGATGATCAAATCGAAATTCGCTTCAACGATGGTACCACCCACAACCTCACCGAAGCCAGCGACATGCTCAGTCCCTCCCTCGCCTCCAAGAAAGTCCGCAAGTACTACTTCTGCTACCAACGGGTATAGCATCAGCCAACACATAGATACACACATCTCTGGCGAAATGTAGGCAAAACAAGGTAGATAAAGAGGGGGATTTTTCGTCATTTTGAGGGGAAAAGAAACTTTTTGAGAGAAAAACGTTATTTTTTTGCCGTTTTGTTTGTTAGTTTGATAGAAAAGTAGTTACTTTGCAGTCGAAATGATAGTTTCAACTCAAATGACTAAGAAGTTTAACGCATATTGGTGGTGGCAGAACTTGGGATTCAAAAAATCGTAAGTCCATTGGTCATACCCCTATGCAGAACAAAAGCATAGCACAAAAAGAGCCTGTCGTACTTGCGATAGGCTCTTTTTAAGTAAAATGGTAAATTGTCAATAATATATTAAATATATGAGTTATCAAGTAGATGAAAATGGCTTCTACGGACAATTCGGTGGAGCCTACATTCCAGAGATTCTCTACAAGACCGTGGAGGATTTGAAAAAGGCTTACCTCCCCATCTTGGAGAGTGAGGAGTTCAAGCGTGAGTACCATGCCTTGCTGAAGGATTATGTGGGACGTCCTTCCCCACTCTATCTGGCCAAACGCATGAGTGAGAAGTATGGTTGCCAACTCTATCTGAAACGTGAAGACTTGAACCACACGGGCGCTCACAAGATCAACAACGCACTGGGACAGATCCTTTTGGCGAAGAAGTTGGGCAAGAAGCGCATCATCGCTGAGACAGGCGCTGGTCAGCATGGTGTGGCAACAGCCACTGCCTGTGCACTGATGGATATGCCCTGCACGGTGTATCAAGGTGCGCTCGATGTGCAGCGTCAGCACGTGAACGTGGAGCGCATGAAGATGTTAGGTGCAACAGTTGTGCCTGTGGAAAGTGGCAACAAGACCCTGAAGGATGCCACCAACGAGGCTATCCGTGACTGGTGCTGCCATCCTGCCGACACATTTTATATCATAGGAAGCACCGTGGGTCCACATCCCTATCCTGATATGGTGGCTCGGCTCCAGTCAGTCATCAGTGAGGAAATCAAGTGGCAACTCCAAGAGAAGATTGGCAGGGATTATCCTGATTACTTGATGGCTTGTGTGGGTGGAGGCTCGAATGCCGCTGGCACCATCTACCATTACATCGACGATGAGCGTGTGAAGATCATCCTTGGTGAGGCTGGAGGTTTAGGCATCGACTCAGGTCAGACCGCCGCCAGCATGCAGGTGGGTACCGTGGGTATCCTGCACGGCAGCCGCATCAAGCTGATGCAGACCGAAGATGGACAAATCATCGAACCTTACTCCATCTCGGCTGGCCTGGACTATCCTGGCACAGGCCCTATCCACTGCAACCTCTATGAGACTGGACGTGCGCAAGTGCTCCCTGCCAACGATGATGAGGCACTCAAAGCTGCCTACGAACTGACTCGCATGGAAGGCATTATCCCCGCCCTCGAAAGTGCTCATGCATTGGCATTGTTGCCCAAGGTGAAAGACCAGTTCACCAAGGATACCGTGGTGGTACTCACAGTGAGTGGACGAGGGGACAAGGATTTGGACACGTACTTGAAAAAGTTGAAAGTTGAGAGTCTTAATTGAATGAGGAATGAGGAATGAGGAATTAAGAGTCTTAATTGAATGAGGAATGAGGAATGAGGAATGAGGAATTAAGAGTTTAGGGTTTAGAGTTTAGAGTTTAGAGTTTAGGGTTTAGAGTTTAGAGTTAAAAATTAAGAGTGAAATGTATACATATCATACCGCCTCAAAAAAGATTTTAGGCGACCTCAATACCCCCGTGAGCGTCTATCTGAGAGTGCGTGATGCTTATCCGCAAAGCGCACTGATGGAATGCTCGGATTATCATGATGGCAAAAATTCGCGTTCGTTCATCTGCCTTCACCCCATCGGCAGTGTGTCGGTGGAGCATGGTGTGGGCGTGATGAGATTTCCTGATGGGGAGGAGACGCATACGCCGATTGCTGATGGCAACGACGCCGCCAAACTCATCAATGATTTCCTCGGCCAGTTCCACATCGAGGGGACGCACAAGGGTGACTGCGGACTTTATGGCTACACCACCTTCAATGCTGTGCGCTATTTTGAGCACATCAACGTGAAGGACGAGACACAGGCCAAGAATGATGCACCTGACCTCCTCTACATCCTCTACAAGGACTATATCGTCTTTGACCACTTCAAGAACGAAGTGACTATCATCGAGTTGTTGTCAGAGGGAGAAGAGGATGATCTCGACCAGTTGGAACACGACGTGAACAACCGTCCCTATCAACAGTATGGTTTCCATCCTGTAGGCGACTGCACCTCCACCCTAACGGATGACGAGCATCGTGAGAACATCCGTCGAGGCATTCGCCACTGTCTACGTGGCGACGTGTTCCAGATTGTGCTCTCACGCCGTTTCAAGCAGAAGTATGAGGGTGATGATTTCAAACTCTACCGTGCCTTGCGCAGCATCAACCCCTCGCCCTACCTCTTCTACATGGACTTTGGAGGTTTCCGCATCTTCGGTTCTTCGCCTGAGACTCATTGCCGCATCGAGAAACTCTCAACTCCCAATTGGCTACGCCGAGCTAAAGGTTCTCAACCCTCAACTTTCAAAGCCTACATCGACCCCATCGCTGGCACCACCAAGCGCACTGGGGATGCAGAGCAAGACCGTCAGAATGCGCTCTATCTGAAGAACGACCCCAAGGAGAATGCCGAACACGTGATGTTGGTGGATCTTGCCCGCAATGACCTCAGCCGTAACTGTCACGATGTGAAGGTGGATTTCTACAAGGACATGCAGTTCTACAGTCACGTCATCCATCTCGTGTCCCGTGTCAGTGGTGCCCTGAACGAAGGAGCAGATCCTGTGAAAGCCTTCATCGACACCTTCCCTGCCGGCACGCTCTCCGGTGCTCCCAAGGTGCGCGCCATGCAACTCATCTCCGAATACGAGCCACACAACCGTGGAGCCTATGGAGGCTGTGTGGGCAGCATCAGCTTTGATGGCAGTCTCAATCAGGCCATCACCATCCGCACGTTCGTCAGTCGCAACAGCGAACTCTGGTTCCAAGCTGGTGGTGGCATCGTGGCGAAAAGCGATGTGGAGTACGAACTCCAAGAGGTGAACAACAAACTCGGTGCATTACGCAAGGCCATCTCCATCGCAGAAACATTGTAAATACAAACAAAATACGACAATAAAAAAGGCTTTATGAATATGAAAGTAGTGATTATAGATAATTATGACTCGTTCACATACAATCTGAGTCATGCAGTGAAGGAACTTGGCGCCGATGTGACGGTCTATCGCAATGACCAGTTCCAAATGGAACAACTGAAGGCCTTTGACAAGATTATCCTCTCGCCTGGACCAGGCATTCCCAGCGAGGCAGGTCTCTTGCTCGACGTCATCAAGACCTATGCAGGCAAGAAGCCCATCTTGGGAGTATGTCTCGGGCATCAGGCCATCGGTGAGAGTTTTGGTGGACACCTGACCAACCTTTCCGCAGTCTATCATGGTGTGGCAACGCCTGCCACCATCACCGTCAAGGACTATCTCTTCGAGGGACTACCTGAGCGCATCGAAGTGGGACGTTACCACTCGTGGGTGGTGGATACAAAGGGGCTGCCCGACTGTCTCGAAGTGACCAGTGTCAGCGATGAAGGTTTCATCATGTCGTTCCGCCACAAGCAGCTCGACATCCGAGGCATTCAGTATCACCCCGAAAGCGTCCTCACGCCTGAAGGCAAAACCATCCTCAAGAACTGGCTCCTCCATTGACGTTTCCGACCACCGGAAACTACCCAATCGGTCGGAACACCCGTTTCCGACCATCGGAAACGAATCAATCGGTCATAACACACGTTTCCGACCATCGGAAACGGCAAAATCATGATGAAAATAACGTTTCCGACCGTCGGAAACGGAA
>JBGUMY010000227.1:0-9901 GCA_045117095.1 Bacteroidaceae bacterium
CGAGGATGACAAAGATAATCCACTTGTTGTGCTTGAAATCAATACCCTCCTTCTTGCTGGAACGTGAAAGTAGATAGAGGCCAATCATGGCGATGATGACACCCATCCACTGCCAGACGTTGAGCCGTTCGGAGAAGAACGTCAGGGCACCAATGAGCACCATCACGGGGCGAGTGGCGTTGATGGGGCCAACGATGGTGATGGGCAAATGTTTGAGACCGAAATAGGCGAAGAGCCAACTGGAAAGTACAATGCACGATTTGAGCAGGATATATTTATGCTCTGCCCAGCCATAGGAATGGGTGTAGAAAAGGCTGTCCTCGCTGATGTGTCCCTGTGCCGACAGGATGATAAAGGGCAGGAAGATGAGTGAGGAGAAAAGTGTGTTGAGGAGCAGCACGGGGATGACAGCGTTCGCCTTCAACGATTTCTTTTTGAAGACGTCATAGAAGCCGAGAAGGGTCGCTGACAGAAATGCAAGGATTAACCACATAAGACCATTGACTATTTGATCATTTACAATTTACGATTTATGCTGGGCTTATAGGTCGAAAAGATTGTCTGGGTAGGTGATATCGGAGAGAAAGAGGGCATGGCCTGGAACGGAAGTACCCGCCGAACAGCGGTCTTTCTTCTCGATGATTTCACGGAACTGTTGGATTGTTAGAACACCTCGGCCAACGTCGAGAAGGGTGCCAACGATGGCACGAACCATGTTGCGGAGGAAACGGTCGGCAGTGATGGTGAATTGCCATTTGATAGGACTGGCCTGCGTCCACTCAGCATGCATGATGCGGCAGTTGTTGGTCTTCACGTCCGTATGGAGTTTCGAGAAGGACGTGAAGTCGGTGTAGTCGAAAAGTGTTTGGGCTGCCTCATTCATCAAGTCGAAGTCAAGAGGCAGGGGAAATCGGTAGGCGTACGGCTCGAAAGGAGTCTTAGACGTCACTATATGATAGGTGTAAGTGCGAGAAGTGGCAGAGAAACGTGCATGGGCGTCGTCAGTCACCCTTCTGATATGGCTGATGGCGATGTCTGAAGGGAGAAACTTGTTCAAGCGATAAACCAGTTGCACATCAATCATGGGCTGTTTTGTGTCGAAGTGTGCCACCATCAGCGAAGCGTTCACTCCAGCATCAGTCCTGCCTGCTCCAGTCACTTCGATAGGCTCACGGAGCAAGGTGGATAGTGCTTTGCCAAGCACCTCCTGCACGCTCGTTCCGTTGGGCTGAATCTGCCAACCATGATAACGGGAACCGTCGTAAGAAAGGTAGATAAAATAACGCATTATGGTGTTACACGATTATGGAAGAATACACGTTTCAAGGTGCTACTCATGCGAATACGAGGTGCATGGATAGTTTCCTTGTTACGGTAGAAGTGCCAAAGGAGGATAGCTGCTGTGATGGATGCTACACCATCGGCAGCAGCAATGCTAATCCACACGCCGTTGGTGCTCCAAATCTCTGGGAAAATGAGCAGGAAGGGCACGAGGAAGACGAGTTGGCGGCTTACGGACATGAAGATGCTCCGTTTCGCCATCCCGATGCTTTGGAAGAAGTTGCCAGTCACAATTTGGAAACCCACAATGGGCGAGAGGCTGACGATGATTCTCATTCCTGATACTGCGAGGTCTGAAAGGTCGGGATCGTCAGTGAAGAGCGCGACAGGATATTGTGGGAAGAATTCGCCAAGGATGAACGAAAGTGTCATCGTGACGGTGGCGAGGATGATGGCTTTGCGTAACACCTCGTTCACGCGTTCTGGCTGTTGTGCTCCAAAGTTGAATCCTGCAATCGGTTGCATGCCCTGACAGATACCCAACACGACCATGATGAAGAGGAATGTGATGCCATTGATGATACCGTATGCAGCGATGGCCAAGTCACCCCCATGATGGGTCAGTCCCTTGTTGATGAGGATGACAACAAGACAGGCGCAGAGTTGCATGGCGAAAGGCGACATGCCGATGGATAGGATGCCCTTGACAATGCGCTTTTTGAGGCCGAAGATACCACCATGCAGATGGATGAGGTCACGCTTGTTCGAGAGTACTGAAACCACGTAGATGAGAGCAAAGATTTGTGCCAGAATAGTAGCTGTTGCTGCTCCTTTGATGCCCATCTCGAAGGTGAAGATGAACAGGTAATCGAGGATGGCGTTGATGATGACTGTGGCGATGGTAGCCGACATGGCCACATGGGGATGTCCTGTGCTGCGCAAGGCGCTGTTGAGTCCTAAATAGAGGTGAGTCACCACATTTCCCAGCAGGATGATGAACATATAGTCGCGGGCATACTGTAACGTGTTCTCCGAGGCTCCAAAGAACATGAGCAGCGGGTCGATGAAAATGAGTCCAAGTGTGCCGACCAAGATGCCGATGATGACATTGAGCGACACGAGATTGCCAAGCACATGTTCGGCTGTGACGTAGTCCTTCTGACCTAATTTGATGGATATCATCGTCGAACTTCCCACACCTACCATCGCTCCAAAAGCGGCGCTCAGGTTCATGATGGGGAACGTCACAGCCAGACCTCCTAATGAAAGCGTTCCCACATCAGGGATGTGTCCGATGAAGATGCGGTCCACCATGTTATAGAGCGAAGAGGCCGTCATCGCCACTACCGCTGGCACGGCGTATTTCATTAGCAATTCCCCTATCGGCTTCGTGCCCAATTCTTTTGTTCTGTTATCTTGTTGCATACTTTAAACCTTCATGCTTAACCTTGACCCAACTTGTGGCCTTGTTTGAAAAATTGGTGCAAAGGTACGGATTATTTTTCACATAGAGGGGCATTTGGTATACGTGAAGGTTAAAAAATGAGGTTTGTGTGTTATAAAATATGTGAAAGATTTGAATTTTAGGAAAAAACGTGCTATATTTGCACGCTTTTTTACGCGTAAAGTATGAGACAACTAAAAATCACTAAGTCAATCACGAACCGTGAGAGTGCTTCGTTGGATAAGTACTTGCAGGAAATCGGTCGTGAGGAATTAATCTCTGTTGAGGAAGAAGTGGAACTGGCTGCGAAGATTCGCAAAGGCGGTATTGAGGGTCGAAGGGCACTCGAGAAACTGACAAGAGCGAACCTTCGTTTTGTCGTTTCTGTGGCCAAACAGTATCAGAACCAGGGCTTGAGTCTGCCTGACCTCATCAATGAGGGCAATTTGGGTTTGATCAAGGCTGCGGAGAAGTTTGACGAGACGCGCGGTTTCAAATTCATCTCGTATGCTGTGTGGTGGATTCGCCAGTCGATTCTGCAGGCGTTGGCCGAACAGAGCCGTATCGTGCGTCTGCCACTGAATCAGGTGGGTTCACTCAACAAGATTGGTAAGGCTTTTTCTAAGTTTGAACAGGAGAATGAGCGTCGTCCCTCGCCAGAGGAATTGGCTGCTCAGTTGGATTTGCCTGTCGATAAGGTAGCCGACACGATGAAGGTGAGTGGTCGCCACATCAGTGTCGATGCTCCTTTTGTGGAGGGTGAGGACAACAGTCTGTTGGACATTCTTTCCAACCCAGATTCCCCATCGGCTGACCGTACCTTGGTGACGGAGTCGTTGCAGAAGGAGATTGAGCGTGCGCTCGATACGTTGACGGTTCGTGAGAAGGAAATCATCAAGATGTTCTTCGGACTGGGTGAGCCAGAGAAGACATTGGAGGAGATTGGCGACAGGTTCAACCTGACGCGTGAACGTGTGAGACAAATCAAGGAGAAGGCCATCCGCAGACTGCGTTCGCAGTCGAAGAGCCGACTGCTGAAGACTTATTTAGGATAGTGGCATGAGAAGAGGATTGTTGTTGATGGCGATGCTGCTGCTGGTGTTGGGCGCGTCTGCCAAGAAGCGTCCCACAAATTACGGCAAAGGCACAGGTGTGGTGTATATCTTTGGTGTGTGTCAGGAGCTGACCGACTCGATGGTGTATATCACGAACATCAATCAAGTGGACAGTCTGGACTTGGAGCGCCAAACGGGCTTCTTGCCATTCCGATCGGAGTTCAGCCTACAGTTGAAGGAATATATGGAAGGTCAGATGCATCTGCAGAACCAGACCGCCAGTGTGTTCTATTCGAAGAGCCGCAAGAAATTGTCGAAGAAATTTTACAAGATTAAGAAGCGTTTCCTCGATAATTACTACACAAGGCTTGTGGTGATTGACGATGAGCGTTTCCGCTTCAGACATCCGTTAGATGCCTTCGTGGTGGATAATACAGAAGAATGAAGATGCGTCGATTATATCGTGGAATAGCTCAAATGTATAGCATGGTTGTAGTGATGTCGTTGTGCATTGCTGCAACTTGTTCGTTTTCTGCGTGCTTCAACGATTCGGACGATCCGGAGCCTTCGAAAGAAGATCCTACCTATGCGGAGAGTCGAACCGTGTTGGTGTATATGGTGGCTGAAAACTCGCTCGACAACAAGGTTTCTGGTGATGTGGCGGAGATGTTGGCAGGCATGAGGGATGAGACACTTTATGCAGGTGACCGCCTTGTGCTTTATGTGGACGATGTGAAGCTTCCTCGATTCTATGTCATTGATAGAAATACGCAAGCACGTTCGCTGTCAGAGTTGACTCCCGTGGTGGAATATGAGGAAGATGTCAACTCTGCATCGGCAGAGGAGTTTGCGAAGGTTCTTGAACAGGTCAAGAAGCTTTGGCCAGCCGAGAGTTACGGATTGGTGATGTGGTCGCATGCGACAGGTTGGATTCCATCAACGCGTGATGATGACATGGTGTCCGCCCAAGCCAAGCCACGGCGGTCATTTGGCGTGGATAATTGTATGAACGTGGCCTACGAACCCAACGATATTGGTAGGCAGATGGATATTCGGTATATGGCTCGTGCATTGGAAGAAGCGGGAGGGGTGGATTACATTTTGTTCGACGCTTGTGTGATGCAGACGATGGAGGTGGTTTACGAGTTGCGTAATGCGACGAAATATGTGTTGGGCTCTCCTGCGGAGATTCCTGGTCCAGGTGCTTTCTACACCACGATGGTGAAGGCGCTGTTCAAACAGGACAATTATGACACAGAGATGCTTCAGGCCTATTACGACTACTACACGAAAGTGAATACTGCGTATGGATTAGTGATCTCGAGCGTGAAGACCAGTGCGCTTCCTGCCTTTGCTGCCTATATGAAGACGGTGGTGGCTGCCCATCGAGACGATTTGCTGACGGCCAACTACAATAGGGCGCTCAATTATTTGCGTTTCGCATGGACGAATTATTTGTATCCAGACATGTATGATGCGCAGGGTATCATGAAGCAGGTGTTGAGTGTGGAGGAGTTTACCCGATGGAAGCAGGAAGTGGCGAAAGTCGTTACTTGCAAGCATGCCGCAAGTTGGTATAGTGGTTACAATCAGCGACTGAACTCCATTGATGATGAGCAATGTTGTGGCGTTTCCATGTATGTGCCTTGCAGTATGTATGAGCGGAGTCGCTTGAACCTGAATGAGTACTATCTCAAGATGGATTGGGGTAAGGACGTGTGGGGCGAATAAGAGTTGGCATTACACATTATATATAATATATGCGTAGCGTGTGAGATAGATGGCAAAGGTACAGATAGAACAGTCGTGGCAGGAAAAACTGCAATCCGAGTTTGACAAGCCTTATTTTGAAGAATTGATTCAGTTCGTCAAGAAAGAGTATGCTCAGGGCACTTGTTATCCTCCAGGAAAACTGATTTTCAATGCCTTCAACCTCTGTCCATTGCCGAAGGTGAAAGTGGTGCTTATCGGACAAGACCCCTATCACGAGCCAGGTCAGGCACATGGATTATGTTTTTCTGTGAATGACGGTGTGCCTTTTCCTCCTTCGCTTCGCAATATCTTCCAAGAGATTCAGACTGACATAGGAAAGCCGGTGCCTGCATCAGGCAACCTGACCCGTTGGGCAGAGCAGGGTGTGTTGCTGCTCAATGCAACCTTGACTGTGCGTGCTCATGCGGCAGCCAGTCATCAGCGACGAGGTTGGGAAGAGTTCACGGATGCGGTCATCCGTTTGGTCAGCGCTGAACGTGAGCATGTGGTGTTCATCCTTTGGGGCAGTTATGCGCAGAGCAAGGCGGCTTTGATTGACGGCACAAAACACTGCATCCTGCGTTCTGCCCACCCATCACCCTTGTCGGCCTATCGGGGTTTCTTCGGCAACCATCATTTCAGCATTTGCAATCAGTATCTACAGCAGAATCATATAGAACCGATCAACTGGTAAGATTATGAAAAAGTTATACTTAGCACTTTTTGTTTTTATTTTCTCATTAGGTGTTTCGTTCGCGCAGAAGCCTACGAAATCTGTCACGATCTTTGGTGACAGCTATTCCACTTTCGAGGGGTATCTGATGCCTGAGAACAACCTGACGTGGTATTTCCTCGACCGTCCACAACATGACAACGATGTGGTGAGTGTGGAGAAAACCTGGTGGCATCAGTTGCTCAAGAAGAATGGATGGAAACTCTGCATGAATAATTCCTATAGCGGTTCCACCATTTCCTCGTCGGGCTATGGCAAGGCCGACTACAGCGACCGTTCCTTCGTCACCCGTTCCACCAATCTGGGCAATCCTGATATTATCTTCATCTTTGGTGCCACCAACGACTCGTGGGTGCCATCGCCCATTGGTGAGTACAAGTACAGCGGCTGGACGAAAGAGGACTTGAAGTCATTCCGTCCCTCGTTGGCGAAGATGTTGGACTTCATGAAGAAACGTTATCTCGGTGTGGATATGTATTTCATTCTCAATAGCGAACTCTCCGATGCCATCAACGCTTCCGTGTTCACCATTTGCGATTATTACAAAGTGCCAGTGATTGTGTTGCACGACATTGATAAGAAGGCTGGCCATCCTTCCGTGGCAGGTATGAAAGCGATTGCCGACCAGGTGGATGCCTATGTGCATCAGTATTCTGGCAAGGGAAAGGGGAAATCATCTGAGAAAAAACATCGTGAGAAAAAATAAGCATACGTGATGAAAAGACCTTTGATACTGTTCCTGCTCTTGATGCCTTGTGTCTTCTTGGCGAAGGCGCAAACTTCAGACTCTCTGATGGCTGCCCATCTGAGGTCGAGAGGAGTGAACATCTGTGATGGCAACAGCGTGGAGCTGCTGAAGACAGGACACGATAAGTTTGAGGATATGTTTGAGGCGGTGCGTAATGCCAAGTCGTTTATTCACCTCGAATACTTCAATTTCCGGAATGACTCCATCGCTGGCCTTTTGTTCCATCTCTTGGCTCAAAAGGCTGCTGAGGGTGTGGAGGTGCGTGCGCTTTACGATGCCTTTGGCAATTCCTCCAACAATCAGCCCATCAAGAGCCACATGCACGATTCCATCAACGCCTTGGGCATTAAGTTGGTGAAGTTCGACCCCATCCGTTTTCCTTGGGTCAACCACATCATCCCTCGCGACCACCGCAAGATTGTGGTGATTGATGGGAAGATTGCCTACACGGGTGGCATGAATGTGGCGGATTACTACATCGAAGGCATCCCCGAGATTGGTGATTGGCACGATATGCACATGCACATCGAGGGGCCTGCGGTGGATGATTTGCACAAGATCTTCTGCTTCATGTGGTATAAGGCCACCAAGGAGCGTATTTCAGGCGCCAAGTATTTCCCCTCGGAGCATCCCAGCAAGGACAACCAGCGTCTCGCCATCATCGACCGCCATACAGGCAAGACCTCCGATGCCATCCGCGACCTCTTTGTCACCATGCTCAATACGGCACAGCATAAGGTGCTGCTGATCAATCCCTATTTTGTGCCGACCCATCGTGTGAGGAAAGCATTGAAGAAGGCGATTGACCGCGGAGTGGATGTGCAGATTCTTCTGTCTGCCAAGAGCGATATCCCCTTGACCCCGGAGGCCTCTCACTATGTGGGCAACAATTTGGCCAAGCGGGGAGCCAAGGTCTATCTGTTTCATGGCGGATTCCATCACACGAAAATCATGATGGTGGACGACCTTTACTGCACCGTTGGCTCCAGCAATATGGATGCCCGTTCGCTGCGATGCGACTACGAGGTCAATACTGTCATCTTCAGTCAGAAGACCACGAAAGAGTTGACGGACTTGTTCAATGAGCAGCTGAAATCTTCCACGCGGATGGAGAAAGGATATTGGGGCACACGTTCAGCTGGCAAGAAATTCCAAGGCTGGTTCGGCAATCTCCTCACTCCCTTCCTGTAACCAGCCCCAATGCCGACAGTTTCTCCCCATTCGGCACACAAAAACCATATCATCATGAAAAGGATACTTATACTTTTAGTCTTCAGTGTTTCTCTTTTGGTCTCCTTCGCCTCCAATCCCAAGCGAGAGTTTCGTGGCGCATGGATTCAGTGTGTCAATGGACAGTATCTGGGCAAGTCGCCGGCCGAAATCCGGCAGATGCTTTCCGACCAGCTCGACACCCTGCAGCAGTGTGGCATCAATGCCATCCTCTTTCAGGTGCGAGCCGAGGGTGATGCGCTCTACAAGTCCAGCTATGAGCCTTGGTCGCGCTTCCTGACAGGCACACAAGGCACGGCTCCTGCCGATGGTTGGGATCCCCTCGCCTGGATGGTGCAAGAATGCCACCAGCGTCAGATGGAGTGTCACGCATGGATCAATCCTTATCGGGCCAAGACGAAGGGCACCACGGTCATGGCCACGAATCATGCCGCCATCAAGCATCCTGAGCGTAAGTTCGAATACGATGGGCTTTGGATTTTCAACCCCGCCATCCCAGAGAACCGTACATACACCTGCATGGTGGTGGAGGACATCCTGCGGCACTACGATGTCGATGGCATCCACATGGACGACTACTTCTATCCTTATCCTGTCAAGGGCATCCCCATGCCAGACCAGTCCTTCTATGATGCCGATCCCCGGGGATTCTCCACGATCGAGGACTGGCGTCGCGACAATGTCAATCTGCTCATTAGCGACCTCCATCAGCTGATTCGTTCCGTCAAGCCTTGGGTCAAGTTCGGCATCAGTCCTTTTGGCATCTATCGCAACAGCGCGACAGGAAAGAACACCAAGAAGGGTAGTGCCACATCGGGCACACAGAACTATGATGACCTCTATGCCGACATCGTTTACTGGGTGAAGAAGGGATGGGTGGATTACAACATCCCGCAGATCTATTGGAACCTGGGCACCAAGGCCGCTGACTACAAAGTGCTGGTTCAGTGGTGGAACGACTATTGTGGCGGACGTCCTCTCTTCATCGGACAAGACATCGAGCGTACCGTGCAGGGGGCTGACCCCAACAATCCCAATGTCCACCAGATGGGCATCAAGTACGAGTTGCAGCGTTCGCAGCCCAACATTCAGGGCTCCTGCCAGTGGTATGCGGCGGCCTGTGTCAAGAATCCCGGCAACTACCGCACCATGTTGGAGAAGAACTACCATTCCACGCCAGCCCTCCAGCCCCTCATGCCTTTCATCGACAGCAAGGCTCCCGGGAAACCTCGTAACCTGTGTACCCGCACGGTGTCGGACGGCGTCGTGCTGATCTGGGAGGCTCCTCTTGCCAAGCAGGAGATGGATCGTGCCCGTCAATATGTGATTTACAGCTTTGCCAAGGGGGAGAAGGTGAAACTCGACAACCCCGAGCACATCCTCGCCATCACCCAAGGCAATACCTACGTGCTGCCCACTCCCAAGAAGGGCACCACCATCCTTGTCACCGCCCTCGACCGTCTCCACAACGAGTCGAAGCCCGTGAAGCTGCGACTCTGATGGCACGGAACAGTAACAACGGATTGCAACAACGGAATTTTTTTAGGACAACGGATTGCACGGATTTGACTTACAAAATAAATTATTGGAACCAATTATTGGTAATTGTTGGTAATTATTGTTTTTCTTGCGTTGCACCTCGCAACGCAAGAGCGAAA